>JADZAN010000014.1 GCA_020852815.1 Gemmatimonadaceae bacterium
AGTACAGCTCGATGTCGCGCACCATCACCATGTGCTCGTGCGCCTCGGCGAAGACCCCCGCGCCCACCACGTCCGCCACCTGCAGCCCGTAGCCGTGCGTGAGGAACGCCATTGCCCGCGCCACCCGCTGCGGCGTGCGCTGCAGCCCCGCGCGCGCCGGATCCTCCCCCAGCAGCTCGAGCTGGCGCCGCACCAGCGGCGCATAGCCGGCGATCCCCGGCCCCTCTCCGTCGTCTGCGGGATCGGGGAACGGCGCGGCACCGATGGCGAGCGATGAGTCGATGTCGTTCAACGTGGTTGCCCCCGCAGGACGCCCGTTGCGCGTGATGGGAGATTGGGAGAAGATG
Source organism: Gemmatimonadaceae bacterium (assembly GCA_020852815.1). Classification (NCBI taxonomy): domain Bacteria; kingdom Pseudomonadati; phylum Gemmatimonadota; class Gemmatimonadia; order Gemmatimonadales; family Gemmatimonadaceae; species Gemmatimonadaceae bacterium. The sequence goes on from JADZAN010000014.1 coordinate 348, forward strand.
CGCCGGTGCGGCGCCGTCGGACAGTCTGGTACACCGCGACTCGCAACGCCCTCCGGTTTCACGTCACCCGTCCTCCCTTCGATGCTCGTCGCCGCCCTCACGGGGAACATTGCCAGTGGAAAGTCGACCGTCGCCGCCGAACTCGTTCGACTCGGCGCCTGGCTCGTCGACGCCGATCGCCTGGCGCGGGATGTCGTCGCGCCCGGGACGCCGGGCCTGGCGGCGATCGTCGAGCGATGGGGGGACACCACGCTCACCGCCGACGGCGCGCTGGACCGCGCCTCGCTGCGACGGATCGTCTTTGCCGACGAGGCGGAACGCACAGCGCTGAATGCAATCGTTCATCCGCGCGTCGAGGCGCTGCGGCGTGAGCGCGTGGCGGAGGCGCAGGCGGCCGGCGCGGACGTGGTCGTGTGCGACATTCCGCTCCTCTTCGAGACCGGGCGTTACCAGGACGGGACTTTCGACGCGATCATCCTCGTCATGGCGCCACACCACGTGCGCCTCGCGCGACTGCTCGATCGACGCGGACTCGCGCGCGACGAGGCCGAGCGCATCATGGCCGCGCAGTGGCCAGAGGAGGCGAAGCGCGCGCACGCCGACATCGTGATCGACAACGGTGGGTCGCTCGACGCGCTGCGCGCACAGGTGGAGACGTGCTGGCACGCACTGGTCGCGCGCGCGGCGGCGAAGTCGGCGTGAACGCGGTCGCGTACTTTTCTTGACAACGACTTTCGGCGCCCGGTAGACTTCGCGCGCACCCCTTCCCCACCTGCACCCTCCGGGCTCACGTGTCAAATATCCCGAGCGATCTCCTCTATACGTCGGATCACGAGTACCTCAAGGCGACCGGCGACGCCAACGTCTACGCCGTTGGCATCACCCACTACGCGCAGGACCAGCTCGGCGACATCGTCTTCGTCGAACTCCCGCGCGTGGGCTCGAGCTACGGCGCCCACGACACCTTTGGCACCATCGAGGCGGTCAAGGCGGTCTCCGAACTCTTCTCGCCGGTGTCGGGCGAGGTGACCGAGGTGAACAGCGCCCTCGACGGCGACCCGGGCGCCATCAATCGCGATCCGTACGGCGACGGCTGGATGATCAAGATCAAGCTCTCCGATCCGTCGCAGGCCAAGTCGCTCCTCGACGCCGCCGCCTACGCCAAGCACATCGGGGAGTAGCGCGAACCGCGTGGTAGAAGGAGCAGACGAGCGAAGGGCGGCGACCCGCGAGGGTTCGCCGCCCTTCCCTTTGTGCGCCTCGCGCGCCGCCTAACGTCGCAAGTCGATTCTACTCCCCAGCCTTCGCCGGGGCAGGCCTATCGTCCCCAGCCGTCGCTGGGGCAGGCCTCTCGTCCTCTCGTCTTCTCGTCCCCAGCCTTCGCTGGGGCAGGCTTCTCGTCTTCTCGTCCTCAGACGTAGTCCTCCATCGGTGGGCACGCGCACACGATATGTCGATCGCCGTACGCGTTGTCCACACGGCTTACCGCCGGCCAGAACTTGCGCTCGCGCGTCCATGGCGCCGGGAAGGCCGCCCGCTCGCGCGAGTAGCCGCGGTTCCACGCATCGCTGATCACCACGTCCTGCGTGTGCGGCGCGTGCTTGAGCGGATTGTCGGCGCGATCGAGGATCCCCTTCTCGACCTCGGCGATCTCCTCGCGAATCGCGATCATCGCGTCGCAGAAGCGATCAAGCTCGCTCTTCGACTCCGACTCCGTGGGCTCGATCATCATCGTCCCGGCCACGGGGAACGACATCGTGGGCGCATGGAAGCCGTAGTCCATCAGCCGCTTGGCAATGTCCTCGACCTCGATCCCGCTTGCCCCCTTCACCACGCGGGTGTCGATGATGCACTCGTGCGCCACGCGCCCGTTCTGCCCCTTGTAGAGCACCGGGTACGCCTCCTCGAGGCGGTGTGCCATGTAGTTGGCGCTGAGGATCGCGATCTTGGTCGAGAGCGCGAGCCCCTCGCCGCCCATCATCTTGATGTAGACCCAGGAGATGGGGAGGATGGACGCCGAGCCCCACGGCGCCGCCGAGACCGCGCCTAACGAGGTGCGCCCCGCCTGCGGAACCACCGGGTGCCCCGGAAGGTGCGGCGCGAGGTGCGCGGCCACGCCGATGGGACCCATCCCCGGGCCACCGCCACCGTGCGGGATGCAAAACGTCTTGTGCAGGTTGAGGTGGCAGACGTCGGCGCCGATGTCGCCGGGGCGCGCCACGCCGACCATCGCGTTCATGTTGGCGCCGTCCATGTAGACCTGACCGCCGTGCGCATGCACGATCTCGCACACGGTCTTGATCCCCGCCTCGAAGACGCCGTGCGTCGACGGATAGGTGACCATGAGCGCCGCCAGCTTCGCCGCGTGTTCCTGCGCCTTGGCGCGCAGGTCGTCGAGGTCGATGTCGCCGTTGGGCGTGCTCTTCACCACCACGACGCGCATCCCCGCCATGGCCGCGCTGGCCGGGTTGGTCCCATGCGCCGACTGCGGGATGAGGCACACGTCGCGATGCGCGTCACCGCGCGACTCGTGATACGAGCGGATGGTGAGCAACCCGGCATATTCGCCCTGCGACCCGGCGTTCGGCTGCAACGACACCGCCGCGAAGCCGGTGATCTCCGCCAGGTCGGCCTCGAGCGTGGAGAAGAGCGCGTCGTAGCCGGTGCGCTGGTTGGCCGGCGCGAACGGGTGCAGGCGCCCGAACTCGCTCCACGTGATCGGGAGCATCTCCGCGGTCGCGTTCAGCTTCATGGTGCACGAGCCCAGCGCGATCATGGAGTGGCACAGCGAGAGGTCGCGCGACTCCAGCTTTCGGATGTAGCGCAGCATCTCGTGCTCGGCGTGGTAGCGCGAGAAGATGGGATGCGTGAGAAACGGCGAGGTCCGCGCGAAGCGCTCGTCGTAGCGCGGGTCCACCTCGGCGTCGAGCGCATCGACCGTCGGCGGGACGCGCCCACCCGCCAGGACGGCGAGGAGTTCCTGCACGTCGGCGGCCCCCACCGTCTCGTCGAGGGCGATGGTGATCGACGACGCGCCCTCCTTCCGCACGTTGATCCCGCGTTCGACTGCCGCCGCCACGACGGCGTCGGCGGTCATCCCCGACAGCTGCACGGTGACGGTGTCGAAGAAGCGCTCATGGGCCAGCGTGTGCCCCAGCCGCTCCGCGCCTAACGCCAGCGTCGCGGCGTGGCGATGCACGCGACGGGCAATGCGGGTCAGCCCATCGGGGCCGTGCCACACCGCGTACATCCCGGCAATGACGGCCAGCAGCACCTGCGCCGTGCAGATGTTGCTCGTGGCCTTCTCGCGACGGATGTGCTGCTCGCGCGTGCCGAGCGCCATGCGCAGCGCCGGCTTCCCCTGGGCGTCGCGCGAGACGCCGATGATGCGCCCGGGCATGAGGCGCTTGAAGTCGTCGCGCGTGCTGAAGAAGGCGGCGTGTGGCCCGCCGAAGCCCATCGGCACGCCAAGGCGCTGCGAGTTGCCCACGCAGACGTCGGCGCCCCACTCGCCGGGCGGCGTGAGCAGCGTCAGCGCGAGCAGGTCGCTCGCCGCGATGAGGAGCGCATCGGCCGCATGGGCACGATCGGCAACGGCGCGGTAGTCCTCCACCGAACCCGTCGTCGTCGGGTACTGCACCAAAACGGCAAAGACCTCCGGGCCAAACTGCGCCGTGCGGGCGTCGCCCGTCACCACCTGCCAGTCGCGCACCTTGGCGCGCGTGCGCACGATGTCGATGGTCTGCGGGTGGCACCCCTCGTCCACGAAGACGGCCGTCTTGGCGCCCGAGTTCTTGGCCGCGTGCGCCAGCGCCACCGCCTCCGCCGCCGCCGTCCCCTCATCCAGCAGCGAAGCGTTGGAGATGGGGAGGCCGGTGAGGTCGATGACCATGGTCTGGTAGTTCAGCAACGCCTCGAGCCGCCCCTGCGCGATCTCCGCCTGGTACGGCGTGTAGGCGGTGTACCATCCCGGATTCTCCAGGATGTTGCGCAGGATCACCGGCGGGACCAGCGTGTCGTGGTAGCCGAGCCCGAGGTACGAGCGATAGACGCGATTCTGCTGCGCCATGCCGCGCAGTTCGGCCAGCACATCGTGTTCGGTGCGCGCGGGCCCGATGTCGAGCGAGCGGCGAAGACGAATCTGCTCGGGAACGGTGGCGTCGATGAAGGCGTCGAGCGAGTCGTAGCCCACGGCGTCGAGCATCGCGTCGATATCGTGTGCCGAGGGCCCGATGTGGCGCCGAATGAAGGAGTCCGCGTCGAAGGAAAACGTCGGCTTGCTGGTCGTGGTCATGAACACCCCAGGGGCGAGGTCAGGGGCCCGCGCTGCGTTGCGGCGCACCGCACAGTGGCGGTCGCGTCGCCGTGCGATGGGAACGTCGGGCGTGCGCGCGGGAAAGCTAGTCGCCATGCGGACGAGGGCGAATAGCCTGTAGATTCGTCGCCATGATCGCCCTCCCCGAAGGCTCGCGCTGGACGCTCCTCCTCTCGCCGCCGCTGGAAGGCGTGGAGAACATGGCGCTGGATGAAGCGCTGATGGCGCACGCCCGCACCACCGGCCACGGCACCGTGCGCGTCTATAGCTGGGCCTCGCCGACTCTATCGCTCGGGCGAAACCAGCGCGCGATCGATGCCTTTCCCGCGGTGCGGGCGAGTGCCCGCGGAATCGCGGTGGTGCGGCGCGCCACCGGCGGGCGCGCCCTCCTGCACCACCGCGAAATCACCTACTCGGTCACCGCCCCCGCGCCGGCGCACGACTCGCTCACCCGCTCGTACCGCGCCATCAACGCGGTCCTGCTGGAAGCGCTGCGCACGCTCGGCGTGCAGGCGCAGGTCGCGCACGGCGCGTCGCGGCTCCCACCGCCGGGGAGTGCCCCCTGCTTCGAGATGCCGGCGGCGGGCGAACTGACCGTCGGGGGGCGCAAGCTCGTCGGGAGTGCGCAGTATCGCGAGCAAGGCGCGATGCTCCAGCACGGCTCCATCCTCGTCGACGACGACCAACCGCTGGTGACCGAGTTGGCCGCGCTCCCCGTCCCCGCCACCAGCCCCGCCGCCACGTTGCGGGAAGCGCTGGGACGCGCCCCCACCCCCGAGGAGTTTGCAGCCGCGCTGTTCGGCGCCGTGCGAGCGGCGTGGGGACCCGAGGCGCGGCAAACAGACGTGGCGCCGGTTGCCGCAGCCGACTTGCTCGCGGCGCGCGCGCGCTACGCGAGCGATGTCTGGACCTGGCGTCGCTGAGTGCACCGGTCTACCCTGGCACGGCGTCCGAATGGTGCTCGCTCGTCAGGCAGCGAGGTCGTAGACTAGGGCGCGCATGGTCACCTTCCTCTGCCGCCGGCTGCTGCAAGGCGTCGCGATCCTCTTCGTGGTCGCGACGGTGACCTTTGCGCTCATCCACGCCGCGCCGGGTGAGCCGTTCGCCGCCACCATGGAAGACTCGCGCGTCACGCCGGAAATGCGCGCCGAGTTGCGGCGGCAATACGGGCTCGACCAGCCCATCGCCACGCAGTACGCCCGTTTCGTCGCGCAGGTCGTGCGCGCCGACCTCGGTCGCTCGATCACGCAGCGTCGCCCGGTCCGGACCATCCTCGGCGAGGCAATTCCGCGCACGCTCCTCCTCATGACGGTGGCGCTCATCGCCGCCTTCGCGTTAGGCGTGGTGACCGGCGCCGTGCAGGCCGCTCGCGCCGGTTCGCGCCTGGACCGCGTCGCCGGGCGCGTCAGCGTCGCGTTCTCTGCACTCCCCGAGTTCTGGCTCGCGCTCGCCCTCCTCTTCCTGTTTGGCTGGCGGTTGCGATGGCTCCCCATCTCGGGGATGGTGGACGCGACGCTGCACGAGTACCTGTCGCCGGCGGGAAAGCTGCGCGACATCGCCGCGCACCTCGCCCTCCCCGCCGCATCCATCGCGCTCATCTTCGCCGCTGTCGTTGCGCGCTACCAGCGCCAGGCGATGGTCGACATCCTCCCCGACGACTTCGTGCGGACGGCGCGCGCCAAGGGAGTGCGCGAGCGCTCGATCGTCCTGCGCCACGCGTTGCGCAACGCCCTCCTCCCCACCATCACGCTGATGGGGCTCGCCCTCCCAGCGCTGGTGGGCGGGTCGGTCTTCGTCGAGAACATCTTCTCCTGGCCGGGGATGGGACGCGTGATCGTCGAGGCGCTCGGCGCGCGCGACTATCCGGTCGTCCTTGGTGCCACGCTGGTCGGGAGCCTCTTCGTGGTCCTCGGCGCCATCCTCGCCGATCTCCTCTCGGCGGCGGTCGATCCGCGGCTGCGCCGTGGCTGATACCCCGGTCGTCGCGACGATCGCGATTCCCGCCACGCCGGACACCGGCGCGTCGGACTGGTCGACGCCGTTCCGCCGCGCGTTGCAGCTGCTGTGGGGCGACCGCTCCGCGCGCGCGGCGCTCTGCTTCCTCGGCGCCCTGGCGGCCGCTGCGCTCCTGGCGCCGTGGATCGTCCCCTACGATCCCGCGCGCGTCCTCGACGCCATCGCCCTGCGCTCTGTCCCCCCGTCGGCCGCACACTGGTTCGGCACCGACGAGACGAGCCGCGACGTCTTTTCGCGCATGCTGTACGGGGCGCGCATCTCGCTGGCGGTCGCGGCGCTCTCCGCGCTCCTGGCATCGGTCGTCGGGCTGCTGTACGGCGGCATCGCGGGATTCGTGGGCGGTCGCATCGACGGAGCAATGATGCGCTTCGTGGACGCGATGCTGGCGATACCGCGCATCCTCTTCGTGATGACGATCCTCTCGCTCTGGGGGGAGATCGAGCCGCCGGCGCTCGTCCTCGTCCTCGGCGCGACGGGGTGGTTCGCGGTGGCGCGCCTGGCGAGAGCCGAGGCGGCGGCGCTCCGCCATCGCGATTTCGTGGTCGCCGTGCAGGCGCTGGGGGCCGCGCCTGGGCGCGTATTCGTTAGGCACATCCTCCCGCACACCCTGGGACCCGTGCTGGTGGCCGCCACCATCGCCGTAGGGCAGGTGGTCGTGCTCGAGGCCGGGCTCTCCTACCTGGGCTACGGCGTCCGCGCCCCCACGCCCACGTGGGGCAACATCATCAGCGACGGGAGATCGACCATCGCCACGACGTGGTGGTTGACCCTGTTCCCCGGGCTGGCGCTCGTCCTGACGGCGCTGGCGGTGAATACCGTTGCAGACCGCTTGCGCGCTGCGCTCAACCCGCGCCAGCTTCCCGCGCGATGACCCAGGCCAGCACCCCGCTCCTCCGCGTGGAGAACCTGCGCACCTTCTTCCATACACCCGCCGGCATTGCCCGGGCGGTGGATGGAGTCTCGTTCGCCATCGACAAGGGGGAGACGGTCAGCGTAGTTGGCGAGTCGGGGTGCGGCAAGTCGGTCACCGCGCTCTCGCTGTTGCGGCTCATCCAGGCACCGGGACGCATCGAGGCCGGAAGCCACATCTGGTTCGAGGGGCGCGACCTGCTCACGCTCGACGCCGAGGCGATCCGTCAGGTGCGCGGCAACCGCATCGCGATGGTCTTCCAGGAGCCGATGACGGCGCTCAACCCCGTCTTCACCGTCGGCGACCAGATCGCGGAGGTCGCGCGCGTCCACGCGGGCGCCTCGCGCAAGGCATCGTGGGAGCGCGCCGTCGAGATGCTGTCGCTCGTTGGGATTCCGTCGCCGCGCGAACGCGCCGGCAACTACCCGCACCAGATGTCGGGCGGGATGCGGCAACGCGTCCTCATCGCGATGGCGTTGGTCATGAACCCGGCGCTCCTCATTGCCGACGAGCCGACGACCGCGCTCGACGTCACCATCCAGGCGCAGATCCTCGAGCTGCTGGCCAGGGTGCAGCAGGAGTTCGGGACGGCGATCCTCCTCATCACGCACGACCTGGGCGTGGTGGCCGAGTCGGCGCAGCGCGTGGTGGTGATGTACGGCGGACAGGTCGTGGAGGAAGCGCCGGTGCGAACGCTCTTTGCCAACCCGGCGCACCCGTACACGCGTGGACTCATGCAGGCGATGCCGCGCGTGGGGATGCAGCGCGATCGCCTGGTGACGATTCCCGGTAGCGTCCCGCCACCCACGGCCTGGCCCTCGGGCTGTCGCTTCCGCGATCGCTGCGCGCACGCGTGGGACAAGTGCGAGCGCGAGGCGCCGGCGATGCTCCCCGCAGGTGAGGGGCACGCGGCCCGCTGTCATCTCGTGTCGGAGCGGTTGCTTGCAGCCGCGCACGCGCCGTTCCCGCCCGCGAGGCCGTTGTGAGCGCCGCCGCGACCAACGGGGCGGGCGCTTCCCCGCTCCTCGAGGTGCGCGACCTGCGCACGCACTTCGCGCAGAAGACTGGCCTGTTCGGGGGTTCCGGCGGCGTGGTGCGCGCGGTGGACGGCGTCTCGTTCGATGTCTTCCCCGGTGAGACGTTAGGCATCGTGGGCGAGTCGGGTTGCGGCAAGACGACGTTGGGGCGCACCATCCTCCGCCTGGTCGACCCCACCAGCGGGTCGGTGCGCTTTGACGGAACCGACCTGCTCGCGCTCAAGGGCGCGGCGCTGCGCGCGATGCGCCGCCACATCCAGATCATCTTCCAGGATCCCTTCTCCTCGCTCAACCCGCGCCTCACCATCGGCGCAACCATCCGCGAAGGGATCACGGTGCACCGCCTGGCCGAGGGCGCCGAGGCCGACAAGCGCGTGCGCCAACTGCTGGAAGAGGTGGGGCTCCGCGCCGAGTACGCCACGCGCTATCCGCACGAGTTCTCCGGCGGGCAGCGGCAACGCGTGGGCATCGCACGTGCCCTCGCCGTGCAACCCAAGCTCATCGTCTGCGACGAGCCGGTCTCCGCGCTCGACGTGTCGGTGCAGGCGCAAGTCATCAACCTGCTGCAGGACCTGCAGCGCGATCGCGGGCTCACCTACGTCTTCATTGCGCACGACCTGTCGGTGGTGGAACACATGGCCACGCGCGTCGCCGTGATGTACCTGGGGCGCATCGTGGAGTTGGCGTCGGCCGACACGCTGTATCGCGTACCGGTCATGCCGTACACGCAGGCGCTGCTCTCCGCGGTCCCTGTCCCCGACCCGACACGCGCCCGCCAGCGCATCGTCCTCACCGGCGACGTCCCCTCCCCCGCGGCCCCTCCGTCGGGGTGCGTCTTTCATCCGCGCTGCCATCACCCGGCGCGCGACGCGGCCTGCGAGCGCCTCGTCCCCCCGCTCGAAGCGAAGGGGACTGAGCACGTGGCGGCGTGCATCAAGCAGCTACCCACCGCGGTGGAGTGGAGTGCGCAACTGCAGGCCGGCGGCACGCAGCCCCCGCAGCGCTATCTCCCCCTTGCCGCCATCGGCACGCGATTCGACTCCTGACCGCCCTTCCTCACACGCCCTCCCATGGCCACCGCCCCCGCGTCTCCCGCCTCGTCCGCACCTAACGCCGCCGACGAGGCCGCCCGACGCCCGTACACGAGCGACACGAGCTTCTTCGGGCATCCGCGCGGGCTCGCCACGCTCTTCGCCACCGAGATGTGGGAGCGCTTCTCGTACTACGGGATCCGCCCGCTGCTCGTCCTCTTCATGACCGCCGCCCTCGTCGACGGCGGTTTCGGCTTCGAGCGCGCTCAGGCCTCGTCGATCGTCGGGATCTACGCCGCCAGCGTCTATCTCGCGTCGCTCCCCGGCGGATGGGTGGCCGACCGATGGCTCGGGCTGCAACGCTCGATTTGGTACGGCGGGCTCTTCATCGCGGCGGGACACCTCAGCATCGCCCTCTCGGCGGTCTTCGCGCAGAGCGCCTTCTTCCTCGGGCTCGTCCTCATCGTCGTCGGGACGGGGCTCCTCAAGCCCAACATCTCGGCGCTCGTTGGCGACCTCTATCCCGAGGGCGGTGCGCGGCGCGACGCCGGCTTCTCGATCTTCTACATGGGGATCAACACCGGCGCCTTCATCGCCCCGCTCATCACCGGTTACCTGGGCGAACGCGTGGGCTGGCACCTCGGCTTTGGCGCCGCCGGTATCGGGATGCTCGCCGGCGTCATCACCTATCGCGCTCGCATCGCCAGCACCCTTGGCCCGTTAGGCGTCCTCCCGTCGGGGGGCCCGGCGGAACAGCAGCGCGTGAAGCGCTGGGCCATCGGGCTCCTCGCCGCCGTCTTCGCGATCGTCCTCCTCACCATGGCGGGGGTGATCCACATCGACCCCGTGGCCGTCGCCGAGAAGATGAGCATCGTCATGGCGACCATGGGGCTCGGCTACTTCGCCTATCTCTTCCTCCTCGCCGGGCTCACCGGCGACGAGAAGAAGCGGATGGCCGTCATCCTCGTCCTCTGCCTCGCGTCGGTTGTCTTCTGGGCCGCGTTCGAGCAGGCGCCCACCTCGCTCAACCTCTTCGCGCGCGACTTCACCGACCGCAACTTCTTCGGTTGGGAAGTGCCGACGCTCTGGATGCAGGCCACCAACTCGCTGTTCGTGATCTCCCTCGCCCCGGTCTTCGGCGCGCTCTGGGTCTGGCTCGCCAAGCGCGGGATGGAGATCTCGCCCATCGCCAAGTTCGCGGTGTCGCTCGCCATCACCGCCCTCGGCTTCCTCGTGATGGTCAAGGCGTCGGACGTCGTGATCGACTCCAACGGCGCCGTGAAGGTGTCGATGTGGTGGCTCACGGTGAGCTACCTGTTCCAGACCTTTGGGGAACTCTCGCTTTCGCCGGTTGGTCTCTCGTCGATGACCAAGCTCGCCCCGCGCAAGTTCGTGGGTCAGATGATGGGGCTCTGGTTCCTCGCGACGGCCATGGGGAACCTGATCGCGGGGCTCGTCGGCGGCGAAGTCGACCCCGAAAAGCTCCAGCAGATGCCCGTGCTCTTCCAGCGCACCGCCCTCTCGCTCCTCATCGCCTCTCTCGTGATGGCCGCACTCATCGTCCCCATCCGGAAGATGCTCGCCCGGAAGAGCGACGCCTAGGCTGTTAGGACGAGAAGACGAGAAGACGAGAAGACGAGAGGGCGCACTCGTCTTCTCGTCCTCTCGTCCTCTCGTCTTCCGCCCCTCTATGGCCAGTTGAAGATCGACTGCGGCAACACGCGCTCGCGAATGCGTCGCACGTCGCCGGTCGTGGTGTGAAAGGCACGCGTCCGATCCTCGCTCGACAGGCGCATCCCCCAGCGTGAGCCATCGCGCCGGTCGAGCGGGAAGGCGACGTCGAGGCGCCACATCCGTTGCGACCGTGGCGGGACGGCGGCCATGAGCGAGAAGCCAGCCGACTGACGGAAGCCGCTGTTGAGGCCTAACGGGACGTCGCCCGCCCACACGCGTCCCGCGTCGGTGAAGATCCCGACGCCAGCGTCGGCGGTGCCGCGAAAGCTCCCGATGCGCCAGCGCTCCTCCAGCCGCCCGACGATGCGACGGGCGCCGCCCAGCTCGACGTCGTCGTAGCCGCGCAGCCCGCCGCGGCGCGCCCCCAGGTCGAGCTGGTACGGGATGCGCGCGCTCCATCCCCCGCCCCACGTCATGTCCGCCGACACGAGGTGACGCGGATGCGGTTTGAGGTACCACGCCACGCGCCCGCTGGTGAGGACGTCGTCCCACCCGTTCGTGTCGCGCGAGCGCCGCCCCTCCACGTCGCCCTGCACCGCCGCATACGAACGCTGCCCACCGACGCCGAAGTAGATGTTGGCGCCGACGTACTTCTCATTGCGCGCAATGCCGCGTGAGGCGGGGAGCGAATGGCCGATGGTGAGGCCGAGCTGCGTCCCCACGCGAAGGTCCTGCGGCCCGCTCAGCGCATCGAAGCCGGTCACGCGCACGAAGCGCACGCGGCGAAGTCCGAGCAGTGTGTTGATGCGCGCGCTGCGCGCCGTGCGATAGCGCCCGAAGAGTGACGACGTGGTGTCGGCCCTGACCCCCGAGTCGGTGACCAGCACCGGCGCGTGCGCCGGATCCGACGACTCGTACGACAGTTGCGCCCCAACGAGGCCCAGCAGCCCGGTGCTCCCGATGCGCAGCATGGCGCCGGCGTCGGCAAAGCGGCGTTGCACCTGCAGCGAGCTCGCCATCCCCTGGGGGCGAAGGAAGCGCGCGTACTCGTCGACCTCGCCACCGCTCACGCGCCACGCCGAGCGTTGCACGTCGGTGAGGAAGGGATAGCTGACCTCGGCCTGCCAGTCGCTCCCCAGCTCGCGCCGCGCAGCCGACAGCTGCAACTGGTAGGGATTCCCCCACAGCTGGTAGTTGTGGTAGCGCCCCGCAAAGCGGTCGCGATAGTAGAAGCCGTCGCGCCACGACGCCGCGGCATGCACGGCGTTCCCCAGCAGGTTCTGGTTGCCGAGGGTGAGCCCCGTGACATACGGCGCATCGTTCTCGAGCCCGATCGACCCCAGCAGCGAGGGCTCGTCGACCGTGACCACCTCCACCCGCACGCGGTCCATCCCGTCCTGGTACGCGGTGACACTCGCATCGGCAATGAACGGCATCGCACGCAGGATGCGCTCGCTTTCCGAGCGCAGCAGCGGGCTGCACCGCTCCCCCTGCTTGAGGAGGACAAAATTGCGGATGACGCTCGGGGCGGTCGTCACGTGCAACGCGGTGACCATGTGCCCGAGGAAGGGCGAGCGCGCAAACAGCCCGCCAAAGCCGGGGGCCTGCGCCACGATGACGACGTCGGTGATCGTCTGTCCGTCGCAGCGCACCTGCGTGCGCCCCGGGCCCTGCGCGACCAACGCTCCCGTGCAGAGCGTCGTCGCGACCATCGCGGCCGTGCAGCAGGCCGCCGGCGAGACCAACGCGCGGATGGTCGCCAGCGCTAGAGCCCCATGCGCTTCTTGAGCTCGGCCAGGCGCGCCTCTGCATCGGCGGCATTGTTCGCCCGGCGACGCTCGCGGTCGAGCGCTCCCAGTTCCTGCGCCAACCCCGCCCCGCGATCGTCGAGCCCGAGTTCCGCATCGCTCGGCGGCGCCGTTCCCGCCCCCCCCGCGCGCAACCCCGATCCCACACCCGCATTCGCCGCCTTGAACTGCGCCTTCATCTCCTCCACCTCGCGCTCCACCAGCACCAGCTCGCCTTCCTCCGCCTCGAGCTTCTTCTGCAGCAGCGCGACGCGCTCCATGTGCAGCGCTTCGTACTTGGCCGCGAGCGCGACCGTCTCCGCGTCGTTGATCCCCTCGGCCAGCGCCTTGCGACGGACCGCCGTCTCCAGCTCGCGCTGTTCTACCGTGAGGCGCTTTCGCGTCGCCTCCGCGCCCTGCCGCAGGTCGTCCACCGCCATGCGGGCCCGCACCAGCGAGTCGCGCATGCTCCCCAGCAGGTCGCGCCGGTCCTCCGGCGCCACGTTGCCGTTCAACAAATCATGGAATGCCTGCCGAATGTCCTCGAACACGACGCCTCGGGGGTGGAGAGTACGGCGGTTGCCGGAACGTTATCCCGTCGCGCCCGGCAAGGGCAACCGCGCACGGCATGACCCGAAGTTCCGCGACCCGTTCCGCCCCCGCAGGCGCCCTCCACTCCGCTGTCGGCGGGGCCAAGGACCGGGGCGGCGCGTTGCCTTCCCGCCCGTCCCATCGCCACCTTTCGGAGGCATGCCACTCCGAATACTCCACGTCGACAGCGGGCGCGAATGGCGCGGTGGCCAGCGACAGGTCCTGCTGCTGACGCGCGGCCAGCGCGACCAGGGACACGAGCCGCTGGTCGTCGCCGCGGCCGACGCCCCGTTGCTGCATCGCCTGCGTAGTGCGGGGCTCGCCGCCAGCGCGCTGCGCATGCGCGCCGACTGGGATCTCGTCGCCGCTCGCCGGCTGCATGCCCTCGTCGCGACATGGCGCCCCCACATCGTGCATGCGCACGACGCGCGCGCCCACGCCCTCGCGCTCGGGGCGCTCATCGGCAAGCGCGACATCCCGCTCGTCGTCACGCGACGCGTCGCCTTCACGCCCCGGGGGCGCCTCAAGTACGGCCCGCGCGTCGCCCGTTTCATCGCCATCTCGCACGCCGTGCGCGACGCACTGGTGCGCGGCGGCGTCCCCGTGGACCACATCGACGTGGTCTATTCGGGCGTCCCCACACCGCGCATCGAGGCACCGCGCGATTGGCGCGTCGAGCGCGGATGGGCCCCCGACACCATCCTCTGCGGCGTGGTCGGCGCGATGACCGCGGAAAAGGGGGTGCGCCTCCTTGCCGGGATCGGCGATCAACTCGCCCCCGCACTCCGCTCCCGCATTCGCCTCGTCCTCCTGGGGGGCAAGGCAACCGGGACCGAGTCGCTTGGCGGGATCGAGGCCTATCGCGCGGGCTTCGTGGATGAGGTGCATCGCGCCATGGCCGGGCTCGACCTCCTCTGGCACCCCTCCAGCGCCGAGGGGCTCGGCACCGCGGTGATCGATGCCATGGCGCTCGGCGTCCCGCCCATAGCCTTCTCCGTCGGCGGCCTCCCCGAGCTCATCGTCGACGGCACCACTGGGCTCCTCGTCCCGCCTGGCGATGTGGGAGCCTTTGCCCAGGCGGCGTCGCGCGCGCTGCAGGACACGGCGCTGCGCCGAGCCATGCACGTGGCCGGTCCTGAGCGCGCCCGCCAGTTCAGCGTCGAACGCATGGTTGCCGGCACTGGGGAGAGCTACGTGCGAGTGCTGTCCGGCACGGGGCACTGAGCGCGACGCCGCCAGCGCATGCGGACGTGCCTGCTGGCCCCTGCGTTGTTCGTGCGTCGTCTGTTGGGGTGCTGTGCGGATGCATGCGCTTTCGTCGTGAACGTGCCGGGCGAGCACGCCGTGGTGAATGCGCCGTGATGCATGCGCTCTCAGGCACGCGCGGTGATGAAAGCGCCGAGCTGAGCGCCCCGACGCGCGAACGCGACCTGCGACGCGGTGTACAATCGACGCTGTCCCCCGCCTAGCTTTCGGCGGACCTCTCACCACGCGCACCCGTGCTCTACATCTGCATCCCGGCCCACGACGAGGCCCAGACCATCGGCGTCCTGCTCTGGAAGATCCGCAAGGTCTTCCAGGAGTACTCGCGCGAGTACGAGATCCTGGTCTACAACGATGCCAGCACCGACGCGACGGCTGAGACGCTCGAGTCATATCGCAAGGTTCTCCCGCTCACCGTCCTTGGCAGCGAGCAGCGGGTGGGGTACGCGGGAGCGCTGACCGCGCTCTGTCGTGACGCGACGCAGCGCACCAGGTACGCTCGGCGCGACGCGGTCATCACGCTGCAGGGCGACTTCACCGACCAGCCGGAACACATCCCGGAGCTCATCAAGCGTTTCGAGGGTGGCGCCGATGTGGTGGTGGGCGAATCGTCCGATGCGACGCTCGGCCCCAAGGCGGTGCGTCGCCTGCGGCGCTTTGCGCCGTGGACGCTGCGCTGGTCGGTGAAGACCCCCGGGGTGAAGGACCCGTTCGGGTCGTTGCGGCTGTACCGCGTCTCCGTGCTGCGCGACGCCCTGCGCGCCGCCGGTGAGGCGCCGCTCATTGCGGCTGACGGATGGGCCGCGAATGTCGACCTCCTCCTCAACACCCTCCCGCACGCGCGCCGTGTCGAGACGGTGACGATGGAGCCGCGCTACGACCTGCGCCCGCGCGACACGCGCGTGAAGCCGCTGGCCGACGCCATGAAGCTGTATCGCTTTGGTCGCATCGCGCGCCGCCGCCCCGCACGCGCCAGCGCCGCCCGCGATGGGCGCGAATTGCGCGACGCGCGAGAGCCGCGCGACGCGCGTGAGCCGCGCGACGCGCGTGAGCCGCGCGACGCGCGTGAGTCCCGCGCGCACGCTGCTCCCACTCCCCCGACCACCTGATGTCGTGGGCCCTGGCGCGAGGCGTCCTCACGGTGGGCGCACTCCTCGCCCTTGCCCAATCGGGCGGGGTCGCGGCGCAGTCGTCGGGGACGCTCGACTCGGTGGCGCCTCCCGCGTCCCCCTACGCCCCGGTCCCCTTCGCTGTCGGTGAACGACTCGTCTACGACGTGAAGTTCGGCGCCATCAAGGTGGGACAGGGGAGCATGGAGGTGCTCGACACCGTCACGCTGCGCGGTCGTCCCGCCTGGCACACGCGCTTTCGCGTGCGCGGCGGCATCCCCTTCTATCGCGTCGACGACGTGCTGGAGAGCTGGATCGATCGCACCGCCTTCAGTTCGCTCCGCTTCGTGCAGGACTTCGACGAAGGGGGGCGCGAGCGCGAGCGTCGCTACGAGATCTTCCCCGAGCGCGCGATGTTCCAGGAGAACGACAAGCCGGAGGAACCCTCGGTGGGGAACCCGCTCGACGACGGCTCGTTCCTCTACTTCATCCGCACTATCCCGCTCGAGGTGGGGAAGACGTACGAGTTCCACCGCTACTTTCGCCCCGACCGCAACCCGGTGGTGGTGAAGGTCGTGGGGCGCGAGCGCATCTCGGTGCCCGCGGGGAGCTACGAGACGATCGTCATCCAACCGATCATCAAGTCGAAGGGGATCTTCTCCGAGAACGGGCAGGCGCGCATCTGGCTCTCCGACGACGCCAACCGCATCATGGTGCAGATGAAGTCGCGCACCAAGATCGGCTCCCTCAACCTGTACCTCCAATCGCACCGTCCGTCCCCCCTCCAGCCCCCGACCGCCCCGGCGAGCGCGCCTCGTTAGGCGACGCCCCGAGCGCGCCGGTCGCGGAAGCCGACCTCTCGCAGGTCCGCACCGTCCCGGTCGCCCGCCGCCCCAACAAGGTCAATTCGAGCGAGTTCTCGCGCCCGCCGGGCGATGACCGCTCGTTCCGCGCCTTCCTCGGCGCCCTCCCCGACATCCTCGTCGCTCGCGACTTCAAGCGCGTCGTGCACGCCCTCGTGCATGCGGCACGAGAGCGCCGCGCCGTGATCGTGATGCTCGGCGGTCACGTCGTGAAGACCGGGCTCACCCCCGTCCTGGTCGACCTCATGCGGCGCGGCGTCATCACGCATCTCGCCATGAACGGTTCGGCCGCCATCCACGACTACGAGATGGCGCGCTTCGGTGCCACCTCCGAGGACGTGGCCGCCGGGCTCCGCGACGGGACGTTCGGGATGGCCGAGGAGACCGGGCGCGCGCTGAATGAGGCCTTTGTCGAGGGACAGCGGGAGGGATGGGGGATGGGTGAGGCCGTCGCGCGCGCGTTGCACGCGACGGCCTCCCTCGCGCACCCGGAACTCTCGGTGCTCCACAACGCCCGCACCCTTGGCGTCACCGCCACGGTGCACGCCGCGTTAGGCGCGGAGATCATCCACCAGCACCCGGCGGCCAACGGCGCCGCCATCGGCGACACCAGCCACCGCGACTTTCGCCGGCTCGCCGCGGCCATCCCCGCGCTGCACGACGGCGGCGTCGTCCTCAACCTGGGGAGCGCGGTGATCATGCCCGAGGTCTTCCTCAAGGCGCTCACCGTCGCGCGCAACCTGCACGCGGGGCGCCCGACCGACTTCACGACGTGCGACCTCGACATGCACCGCCACTACCGCCCGCGGATGAACGTCGTCCAGCGCCCGGTGCTCGCCGGCGGTGAGGGCTTCGAGATCACCGGGCATCACGAGATCATGGTACCGCTCCTGGCATGGGCGGTGGCGGAGGAAATGCGGACGGGCGACGGGGGACGGGGGACGGGCGTGGCGGCGCGCTGACGCGCGCCGCCGGCTCAGCGCTCGCTTCCGGAATCGCGAACGGCGCCTCGCGGCGCCGTTCGCACTCCCGTCTCCCGTCTACCGTCTCCCGTCTGCCCTACTGCGTCGCCGTCGGCTTGGGACGCGTCGAGCGGTTTCCCAGCACCACCCCCGCCTCGTACATCAACGCGCCGATGCGCGCCATCTTTGGATAGTTGATCAGCGCCGCCTCGTCCGTCACCTGGTGGTACTGCGGGTGCAGCCCGGTGGTGAAGAAGACGATCGGGATCCCCTTGCGGGCGTAGTTGAAGTGGTCGCTGCGGTAGTAGATGCGCTCCGGGTGCGTCGTCGTGTCCCACTCGCGGTTGAAGGTGAAGGGGCGCGCCTGCGCCGCGTTCACCGAGTCGATCACCGCACCCAGCACCGAACTCTGCCCGTTCGGTGCCGCCCCGGGCCCAACGATGTACAGCGAGTCGTCGCCATTGCGCCCCACCATGTCGGCGTTGAGCTGGGCGACGATCGAGTCGAGCGGGACGGTGGGGTTGGTCGTGAAGACGTCGGAGCCGAACAGCCCTTTCTCCTCGCCCACGTGCCACACGAAGAGCACGGAACGCTTCGGCTTGGGCCCCTGCGCGAAGGCGCGCGCCACCGACAGCTGCAACATGCTGCCGGAACCATCGTCATCGGCGCCGTTGGCGATGGAGTCGCCGTTCACCGCTGGCTGGATCCCGATGTGATCATAGTGCGCGCCGTAGGCGACGTACGTGTTCCGCAAGGCCGGGTCGGTCCCGCGCACGATCCCTACGACGTTGTAGCCGTTGAACGGCTGCGTGGTCTGCTTCACCGACGCCACCAGGCGCGTCCCTGCCGGCACCGTCGACTGCTCTGCCGACGGCCAGGCGGCGGGCACGAGCGGCGAGCCGGAGGCCAGGCGCGCCACTGCGACCATGGGCAAGGGGCGCGCCGCCCCTGCCGGCGAGGCGCCGCGCGCCAGCTCCACCGGGCTCCCCGAGAACTGCCCCGCCGCCATCTGGAAGATCGAATCGGGAAGAAGCAGGACAATCGCCGCCGGGCCGCGACCAATGGCCGCTCCCAGCCGGCCAAAGAGCGCATCCGCGCCCTGCATCGATTTGCGCCTGGCGGAGTCGACCCCCGCTGGCACGGCCCCCGCAATCACTACCACCTTTCCCTTCACGTCGAGCCCCTTGTAGTCGTCACGCCCCAACCCGGCATCGATGATCCCGTAGGACGCAAAGACGACATCCGCATCCACCGACAGCTTGGGGAGCGGGGCGCCCGGGCCAAGGGACGTCAGGAGCAGGAAGTCGTTGCCCAGGCGCAGCGCGCGCCGGCCACCCGGCGTGACGACGACGATCGAGTCGGCGGCCAGGGTCGACCTGCGCATCGGAACGCGCTGGAAGTAGCCGCTGTCGCCCGCCGGCTCCACGCCCAGCGCCGTCAGGCGCCGCGCAATCCATGCCGCGGCCCGATCGGCATCCGGCGTCCCCGTCTCGCGCCCGCGAAACGAGTCCGCCGAGAAGGCGAAGAGGTCCGCGCGCAATTCGTTCACGTTAGGTTCGAGGCTCGCCGGCGCCGGCGCCGCCACCACCCTGGGCGACGGCGAACACCCCGCCAGCAGCAATCCACCCATCACCGCCACCACCCCAACCGCGCCCCGCCCCGTACGCATCCGTCCCATCCGTCGCATCCTACGCATTCGCCCTCGATCGTTGATGGTGTCCGTCCCCCGCCGCACCGCCCCTCCCACGCCCCCCCGTGCCCCTCCCGCCCCCCCTCCCCCCCCGACAGCGCAACGGGCCGATCCCCAGGACCGGCCCGCAGTTTCTCGGGAATACCCCCACCCCAACCCTCCACCCCCACCTTCGCTGGGGCAGGCTTCTCGTCCCCAGCCTTCGCTGGGGCAGGCTTCTCGTCTTCCCGTCCTCTCGTCTTCTCCCCCTAAACCGACGCCGCCCCCGACCACCGCTCCCGCAGCCGGCGCGCCGTGTCGGGCGAGACCACGCGAATGACGAGGTAGATGATTCCGCCGAAGATGGCGATCTTCACCGCCAGCGCGAGCAGGCCAAGCAGAAGCCCGAAGAACACGCCGAATACGCCAAAGAACAGCTTGAGCAGGAACAGCCCGCCAATGGCGAACAGCCCGATCATGAGAATGGTGCGAAGCATGGTTCCGGACTCCAATTCTAGGACTGCACACTGTACGCGACCGCCGCGGTCACGGTTTCACGGCGCGTGGACCCACTCCTCCATCACAACGGAGCTCCGACGTCGCTCCAATCTCGCGAGCCTCGCCGCATGACGTCCAGTGATTTCCTCGACGTCGTCGTGATTGGCGACGGCCTCGTGGGGCTCGCCAGCGCCCGGGCCTGTGCGGCTCGCGGGCTCTCCACCGCCCTCGTGGGAAAGCGCCGCCCAGGCCTGGGCTCGGCCGCCGCCGCCGGTTTCCTCGCCCCCACGATCGAACCCGCTCGCGGCGCCGCGCTCGCCTTCACCCTCGCCGCCCGCGAGCACTACGCCGGCTACCTGAACGAATTGCAGCAGCTCACGGGACACTTCGTCCCCTTCGCCCTCGACGGCATCCTGCGCCTCCCGGCCACGGAGCGCGATGCCGAAGCCTGGGCCGGCGCCGCCGATCCCTTCTCGACCTGGCTATCGCCCAGCGAGGTGTCGGTGCTCGAACCCGCGCTGCACGCCCCGCTCGGCGCCCGCTTTCACGACGGCGACGGGATGGTCGACAACCAGCGCCTCCTCCACTCGCTCGGCGAGGCGGTCGCGTTAGGCGGGGTGCAGCTCGTTGTCGGCGACGCCCGCCGCATCGAAGTCATCGGCGATCTCGTCGCCATCGAGGTCGCCGGAGGGCCGCGCCTCCGCACGCGCCGCGTCGTCATCGCCAACGGCCCGTGGGCGCCCCTCCTCGACGGAACGCCGCGCGCGATCCCCGTTCGCCCCCTTCGCGGCCAGATGATGGCGCTTGCCGGAACGCCGGTGTCACGCCCTGTATTCGGCGCAGGCGGTTACGTCGTCCCGCGCGCCGCCGACCGACAGGTCTTCGTGGGAAGCACCTCCGAGGCGGTCGGCTACGAGCTTGGGACGACCGATGCCGCGCTGACGGGCTTCCGCGAGTCGGCCGGACGACTCGTCCCCGCCCTGGCCCGCGCCGACGAGGTCCGCATCTGGTCCGGGCTGCGCCCCATGACACTGGATGGGCTCCCCATCGTAGGCCCCGACCCCGACCATTCGTGCGTCATCTACGCCTGCGGACACTCCCGCAACGGGATCCTGCTGGCACCGCTCACCGGTGAGGTGGTGGCGGCCCTGGCCTCGGGCTCTCCCGTCGACTTTGACCTCACCCCGTTCTCCATCGCACGCTTTCCCGCGGGAACGGGCACAATCGCATAACCGCTCAGCGTGCGAATAACGGTTATGGCATCTTTGCCGCCTCGTCGCACGACGGGTAGATTGCCGCACCGATTTGGAGAGCGGCGGCCCCCTCGTTCCGGGGTCCTCCCTGCTCACACCGCTCCATCCAGCCGCGAATGTCGGATACGCTGCACCAGATCATGGGTCGCCACCGCGCGGAACCGCTCCCCGAGCGGAAACCGTCGTGGCTCAAGGTGAAGGCTCCCGGCGGCGAGAACTACGTCCGCCTCAAGGGGCTCATGAAGGAGCTCAACCTCCACACCGTGTGCGAGGAAGCGCACTGCCCCAACGTCGGCGAATGCTGGCAGCACGGGACAGCCACCTTCATGATCCTGGGCGACGTCTGCACCCGTAACTGCGGATACTGCGCGGTTGCCCACGGTCGCCCCCCGAAGTACGACCTCGACGAACCGAACCGCGTGGGCGCCGCGATTGCCGAGATGCGCCTGCAGCACGCCGTCATCACGTCGGTCGACCGCGACGACCTTCCCGACTACGGCGCCTACATCTTTGCCGAGACCATCCGGCAAATCCACCAGCGCCTTCCGGGGTGCTCGGTGGAGGTACTGGTCCCCGACTTCCAGGGGAATGAGGACTCGATCCGCGCCGTCCTCGACGCGGGGCCGGACATCTACAATCACAACACGGAGACCGTCCCGCGCCTGTACAAGCGCGCCCGCCCCGGCGGCCGCTACGAGCGCGTGATGAACATCTTCCGCTACGCCAAGCAGGTTGCCCCGCACATCCCCACCAAGACGGGAATGATGGTGGGCCTTGGCGAGACGATGGAGGAACTGGTCGTCGTGATGCGCGACCTGCGGGCGGTCGACGTCGACATTCTCACGCTCGGCCAGTACCTCCGCCCTTCTGACGGACACCTCCCGCTCGACCGATACTACTCGCCGGAGGAGTTCCGGGAGCTGCGCACCATCGGCATGGAACTCGGCTTCCGGCACGTCGAGGCCGCCCCGCTCGTGCGTTCCAGCTACCACGCCTGGGAGCAGGTACAAGCCGCGGCTGCGGCGGGGAAATGAGAACATGAAAATCGGGGTCAGAGTCACCGAACCAAATTCTCGGGGACTCTGACCCCAAATCGCTCAGAACGCGGGTACGTCGTCCACCGGGACGCGGTTGCCGCTAGGGCTTCCGCGAGCATCCCAGCAGCTCACATCCGAGCGCGCCAGAGCGTGCGCCACGGTGACCGGGTGCCAGCCTCGGCATCCGACTCCTTGACCATGGCGAAGAAGAAAACCGAGACCAAGACCGCCGACGCCTCCGTCGGCCAGACCGACGCGCCAACGCGCGCCGCCCTGCTCCACTCCATGCTCCTGCAGCGCCGCTTCGAGGAGCGCTGCGCCGAGGCCTACGCGTTAGGCAAGATCGGCGGTTTCTGCCACCTCTACATCGGGCAGGAAGCGTGCGGCACCGGCGCCATCTCGGTGCTGCGCCCCGACGACTACGTCATCACGACCTACCGCGACCATGGGCAGGCGCTCGCCCGCGGCATCACCCCACGCGCCGTCATGGCCGAGCTGTTTGGCCGCAGCGACGGCTGCGCGCGCGGCAAGGGCGGCTCGATGCACCTCTTCGACCGCAACACGAACTTCCTGGGCGGTCACGGCATCGTGGGCGGTCACGTCCCCGTGGCAACCGGCGTCGGCTTCGCGATCAAGTATCGCGGCACCGACCAGGTCATCCTCTGCTTCATGGGCGAGTCGGTGGTGAACACCGGGGCCTTCCATGAGGCGCTGAACATGGCGGGGCTGTGGAAGCTCCCGGTGGTCTACATCATCGAGAACAACCGCTACGGGATGGGGACCGCGCTCGAGCGCGCCTCGGCCATCCACGACATCTACCAGCGCGGTGCCGCGTACGACATGCCGCGCGCGCAGGTCGATGGGCAGGATGTGCTCGCCGTCCGTGCCGCGGTCGCCGAGGCGGTGCACCGCGCCCGCACCGAGTCGCTCCCGACGCTCCTCGAGGTGCGCACGTACCGCTTCATGGGACACTCCATGTCCGACGCGGTGAGCGGGACGTACCGGTCCAAGCAGGAGCTGGAAGAGTACATGAAGCGCGACCCGATCCACGTGCTGCGCGCGCACATGGAAGCGTTAGGCGAGATGGACGACGCGGGGATGGAGACACTCGACGCCGAGGTGAAGGCGATTGTCCAGGACAGCTGGGACTTCGCCGACGCCAGCCCCGAGCCGGCGCTGGAGAGCCTGTGGGAGGACGTGCTGGTGGAGACGACGACATGAGCGGATTCGATCGCGCGCTCCCGCGCGCCGTGCCCTCCCCCGTCTTCTCGTCTTCCCGTCTTCACGTCCTCTAGAGGATTCATGCCGATCATCACATACCGCGACGCCTTGAACCAGGCGCTCCGCGAAGAGATGCAGCGCGACGATCGCGTCTTCCTCATGGGTGAGGAAGTGGCGGTCTACCAGGGCGCCTACAAGGTGTCCAAAGGATTGTTGCAGGAGTTCGGCGAGATGCGCGTCGTCGACACGCCCATCACCGAGCTGGGCTTCGCCGGCGTCGGCGTGGGCGCGGCGATGGCGGGGCTGCGCCCGGTCATCGAGTTCATGACCTGGAACTTCGCCCTCCTCGCCCTCGACCAGGTGGTGAACGCCGCCGCCAAGATGCTCTACATGTCGGGGGGCCAGTACCCGATGCCGATGGTCTTCCGCGGCCCCAACGGCGCCGCGTTGCAGCTGTCGGCGCAACACTCCCAGGCTTGGGAATCGTGGCTCGCCCACATCCCGGGACTCAAGGTCGTCACCCCGGGCACCCCCTACGACGCCAAGGGACTCCTCAAGGCCGCCATCCGCGACGACAACCCGGTGGTCGTCCTCGAAGGGGAAATGCTCTACAACACCAAGGGCGAAGTCCCCGAGGACGACTACATCGTCCCCATCGGGAAAGCCGAGGTGAAGCGCGAGGGCGACCACTGCACCGTCGTCACGCACGGCAAGTCGGTCCTCGTGGCGCTGCAGACCGCCGACGCCCTCGCCAAGGAAGGGATCCGCGTCGAGGTCGTCGACCTGCGCACCGTGCGCCCCATGGACGTGGAGACGATCGCCGCATCGGTCCGCAAGACCAACCGCGCCGTGGTCCTCGAGGAAGGGTGGGAAGTCTGCGGCGTCGGGGCCCAGGTGGTGGACTACATCCAGCGCCACTGCTTCGACGACCTGGACGCGCCAATCATCCGCGTGCACCAGGAAGACGTCCCCATGCCCTACGCAAAGAGCCTCGAGCGCGCGGCCAAGCCCGATGTCGCCAAGACGGCCGCCGCCATCAAGCAGGTGATGTATGTGGGGGCTTGAGTCGCACCCGCGCCGCCCCGTCTCTCCCCAGCCGTCGCTGGGCCAGGCTTCCCCGTCTCCCGTCTAGCTCATATGGCAACCAAGGTCTTCATGGAGGCGCTCTCCCCAACGATGGAGGAAGGGCGCCTGGTCAAGTGGCTCCGGAACGAAGGCGACGCCGTCAAGAACGGTGAGACGCTCGCCGAGGTCGAGACGGACAAGGCGATCATGGAACTCGTCGCCCGCGGCGACGGGATCCTGCGCAAGCGCCTCATCGCCGAAGGGGCCACCACGCCCGTCGGCGCGCTGATCGGCATCATTGCAGCTGCCGACGAGAACATCGACGCCCTGCTCGGCGGCGCCCCCGCCGCGCCGGCGAGCACCGCCGCCGTTCCGGCGGCGCCCCCGGCAGCTGCACCGCCGGCCGCCGCGCCAGCCGCTCCGCCAGCCGCTCCGCCAGCTGCACCTTCCGCGGCAGCGTCGCCATCGCCGGCCCCGGCTCCGGCAGCGCCCAGCGCCGCCACTCCCATCCCCGCCGACGACGCCCGCCAGCGCTCCTCCCCCCTCGCCCGCCGCCTCGCCGCCGACCGCGGCATCGCGTTAGGCGCGGTCCACGGCTCCGGCCCCGGCGGCCGCATCATCAAGCGCGACGTCGAGGCCGCGGCAACCGGCACGGCAACCGGCGCGCCCAGTGGCGCGTCGGCGGCGCCGTCCGCCGCTGCCGCCCCCCGCTCCCCGTCGCTCGTCCCGACCGGCGACGCGTTCCGCGACGTCGCGTTGACGCAGATCCGCAAGACGATCGCCCGCCGACTCGCCGAGTCCATCGGCCCGGTGCCGACGTTCTACCTCACCGCCGAGTTCGACATGGAACGCGTCGCCGAGATGCGCGGCGCGATGGCGGAGCTGGGCGATGGCTACAAGGTCTCCTTCAACGACATCGTCCTCAAGGCGGTCGCCACGGCGCTGGCACAACATCCGGAATGCAACGCCCACTGGCTCGGCGACTCCATCCGCTACTGGAATCGCGTCCACATCGGGATGGCCGTCGCCATCGACGACGGACTCATCACCCCGGTGATCTTCGACGCCCACACCAAGGGGCTGGCGCAGATCGCCGCCGAGTCGCGCGACCTCGCCAAGCGCGCCCGCGAACGAAAGCTCAAGCCCGATGAATACAGCGGCTCGACCTTCTCCGTCTCCAACCTCGGGATGTTCGGGATCGACCAGTTCACCGCGATCATCAATCCCCCCGAAGCGGGGATCGTCGCCATCGGCGGGATCGAGTCGAAGCCGGTGGTCGTGGGCGGCGAGATCCAGGTGCGCCGACGCATGCGCGTGACGATGAGCTGCGACCACCGCGTCATCGACGGTGCCTCCGGCGCCAAGTTCCTCCAGACGCTGCGGCGCCTGATCGAGAACCCGCTCCTTCTGGTGTACTGATCCGGAGTGTTCCCCCGTGATCGGTGAGTCCGGCGCGCGCTTCGCCCCGCACATGCGCCGCCACCCGCCGGCGCATGTGCGGCCATGCCTAACTGTGAGCTGGCTCACATTCGTCAGCGGTATAATGGATGAGCACGTTGCACGACGGCACGCGCATGCGTCCTTGAGGGAGACGTTTCCCCCAAGGACGCATGCGCTTTTCGACCGCCCATCCCGTGGCGCCCCCGACGTGCGGAACGCCCTCCGCCGCGCCAACGGCGCCCGTGAGTCCCGACGCACTCCGCCACACCGCACACGTCGCCCGGCGCACGCGCCTGGCTCGTTCGCTTGCAGCTGCCGCCCTCACGCTCGGCGCCCTCGCGGCGACGGCGTGCGGGACGAGTGAAGGGGGAAACGCCACCGGATCGAACGGCCCCGACACGCCGAAGACCGGCGCGCTCACCGTCACCGTCGCCGGCGTTCCCGCCGGCTCGAGCGCGGCCATTCAGCTCACCGGCAGCGCGGGCTACGCGCGCACCATCAGCGCCACCGAGACCGTGAGCGCCCTCGCCCCCGGCGCCTATGAGCTGTCCGCCAGCGACGTCACGGCTGGTGCCGACCGTTACGGCGCCACCCCGCGCACGCAAGGCGTGACGATCACTGCCGGCGCGAGCGCCTCGGCCACCGTGGGATACGGAATCCTCACCGGGTCGTTGGCGATCACCGCCAGCGGACTCCCCACGGGGAGCACGACGAATGTGCAGGTGACGGGGCCCGACAGCTTCGCGCGAACTGTCACGGCCGGGACGACGCTGGGTGGCCTCGCCCCCGGCGCGTATCGCGTCACCGCCGCGTCGGTCACCGTCGAGAGCCACACCTACACGCCGCAAGCAGCCACGCTGGATGTTGCCGTGGCAGCGTCCACGACGCCGGTCCCCGTCGCGGTCGCGTACCAGATCGCCTCGGGGGCGCTGATCGTCGGGGTAACCGGGCTCCCCGGCGGCGCCACCGCGCAGGCCGTGGTCACCGGCCCAGGCGGCTTCCAGAAGACCGTCGCCTCCGGCGAGCTCCTCTCGAATCTCGTTCCGGGACCGTATCTCATCACCGCCGCGCCCGTGACGGTGGGTATCGACGGCTATCGCGTGTCCGCCCCGGTCTCGGTGGCGATCGTCGCCTCCACGACCCCCGTGAGCGTTCCCGTCGCCTACGCGCTCGCCACCGGCCGACTGGCCCTCGCGGTTGGCGGGCTCCCTGCCGGCGCTGCGGCAGCGGTCACCGTCACCGGCCCGGGCGGCTTTTCCACGGGCATCACGGCCACCGACACGCTCGTCGCCCTTGCACCTGGCGACTACACCATCGCCGCCACGCCGGTGGCCACCGCCACGCTCACCTACGGCCCCACGCCGGCCACGCAGGTCATCGCCGTCACCGCGGGGACCACGCCGGTTGCCGGATCGGTCGACTACGCCGTCACGACGGGGAGCCTGCTCGTTACCATCACCGGGTTGCCGCAAGCCCTGGCCGCGAGCGTCACCGTCACCGGACCCGCCAACTACTCGCAGCAGGTCGCCAACACCTCGACGCTCAGCAACCTCGCCCCCGGCACCTACACACTCACGGCAGCCAACGCCACCACCGGGTCGCACACCTACGCGCCGTCGCCTGCCTCTCGCAGCGTCACCGTCGTGGCTGGGCCGTCACCTGCAACAGCGGTCTTTGCCTACGCGCTCTCCACCGGGGGGATCCAGTTCGCCGTCAACGGCCTGGCGGGCAATGTCCCGGCCGACATCACGATCACCGGGCCGGGCGGCTACTCGCGGAACGTCACCGCGTCGCAGTTGCTCCTCGGCCTCACCGCGGGGATGTACACCATCACCGCGCGCAATGTCGCCAGCGGCGCCAACGCCTGGGCCCCCAACCCGGCATCACAGAACGTCGCGGTCCCGGCGTCCACCTTCACCGTCGATGCGGCGGTCACCTACGTGACCGCGATCGGGGCGCTCACCGTCACGGTGAACGGCCTCCCGGGCGGCGTGAACGCCGCCGTCACCGTCACGGGCGCCGGCGGCTACTCGCGCGCCGTGACGGCCACCACGACGATCACCGGCCTCGCCCAGGGGATCTACACCGTCAAGGCGAGCAGCGTGAGCAACGCCGGCACCACCTACACGCCCACTCCCGCCACGGGGAACGTTTCCGTCGGCGGCGGCGTGACGTCGACGGCAACGGTGTCGTACTCCGCATCGGCCCCGCCGCCACCGTCGTCGCTCAACCTGGTCATCGATGGGATGCACGTGCAGCAAGTCGTGCAGACCTACGGCGGCACGGTGCCACTCGTCGCCGGGCGCGACGGACTGCTGCGCGTCTTCGTGAAGGCCAACATGGCCAACACCGCCACACCCACGGTGCGCGTCCGCCTCTACAGCGGCGCAACGCTCGCCAGCACCGTGAGTATTCCCGCGCCGGGCACTTCCGTTCCGCAGACCATCACCGAGGGGACGCTGGCCTCGTCGTGGAACACCACGATCCCCGCCGCCCTCATGCAGAACGGGCTCAAGATCCTGGCCGACGTCGACCCGACCAACACCGTCACCGAGTCGTCCGACAGCGACAACAGCTATCCCGTCTCGGGAACCGCCGGCTCGATGGACGTGCGCAATGTCAGCACGCTCAGCGTGCGCCTGGTCCCCGTGCTGCAGAGCGCCAACGGCTTGCAGGGGAATGTCACGGCGGGCAATGCGACCCAGTTCACCGCCGACATCCTCAAGCTGTACCCGCTCACCCAGGTCGACGCCGAGGTGCGCGCACCCTACACAACGGCAGCGCCCGCGCTCCAGAGCGGCGATAACAACGGGGCCTGGCTCCAGATCCTGAGCGAGGTGAATGCACTCCGCACGGCCGACGCGAGTTCGCGCTACTACTACGGCGTCGTGAAGACGAGCTACGGGAGCGGCATCGCCGGCCTCGGCTACGTGCCTGGACGTGCGGCGATCGGGTGGGACCACCTGCCGTCAGGCGCAAACGTGATGGCGCACGAAGTGGGGCACAACCTCGGGCGCTTCCACGCGCCAGGGTGCGGCGCGGGAGGGCCGGATCCCTCATATCCCAAGGCGACCGGGAGGCTCGAAGGCTACGGCTACAACATCGCCACCAATGCGCTCAAGGACACGGCCGTCACCTACGATCTGATGAGCTACTGCAGTCCGGTATGGATCAGCGCCTACACATACTCGGCGATACTCTCCTATCGCGCCGCAAACCCATTCGTCGCCGCCGCGTCGGCAGTCGCGGGCTCGTACTCGCAGCGCGGGCTCCTGGTCTGGGGACGCATCCAGAACGGGCAGGTGATCCTCGAACCGACGTACGAGGTCGATGCGCCACCCTCGCTCCCGACCAAGGGCGGACGCAATCGCCTGCAGGGCTTCGGGCCGCTGGGCCAGCCCCTCTTCGACTTCACCTTTGATGGCGATCAGGTCGCCGATCACCCCGCGGGGAGCGCCGAACACTTCGCCTTCATCGTCCCGATGGGGATGATGGGGGGAACGTCGCCGACACGCGTGCGCGCCAGCGCCGGCGCACGGCAGGCCGAGTATCTCTCGATCGCGTCCACCCCCGCGTCGGCGGCGGCGC
This sequence comes from Gemmatimonadaceae bacterium, assembly GCA_020852815.1. Taxonomy (NCBI): domain Bacteria; kingdom Pseudomonadati; phylum Gemmatimonadota; class Gemmatimonadia; order Gemmatimonadales; family Gemmatimonadaceae; species Gemmatimonadaceae bacterium. The sequence goes on from JADZAN010000014.1 coordinate 29,677, forward strand.
CCGTGGTGCAACGCCTCAACTCGCGAGCCGTCCGCCTGCGGTGGAACGGCGCCGAGGCGAGAGGCGTGCTGGTGCGCCACCCGCGCACCGGGGAGATCCTCGCCTTCGCGCGCGGCGGCGACGCCGTGGTGTACACGGCGGAAGGGTCGCTCGACCTCACGCTTTCCGATGGGGTGCGCAGCGCCCGTCAGCGCGTGACTGTCGGGGCGCCCGGGGCGACGCCGCAACGCTAGGCGGCGCCCTGCGCAGCCCCGCGGCAATGGCGTAGATTAGGGGTCGTCTCGCGCGCGGTTGCCGGAACGCCGGTGCGCGCCCTCACGCCAACACCGACTCGTCATGGCCTCGTACGACGTCATCTTCCTCGGCGGCGGCCCCGCCGGATATGTCGGCGCCATCCGCTGCGCCCAACTCGGACTCTCCACCGCCGTCGTCGAGCGCGAAGGGCTCGGCGGTACCTGCGTGCTCTGGGGATGCATCCCGGCCAAGGCGCTGCTGGAGAGCGCATCGCTCGCCAACAAGGTGCGGCATGCCGACGACTTCGGGGTGAAGATCGGCGGGGAGATCGGGTTCGACTACAACGTGGCGATGAAGCGTTCGCGCGGCGTGTCGAACCAGAACTCGAAGGGGGTCGAGTTCCTCTTCAAGAAGAACAAGGTCACCTGGATCAAGGGGACGGGAAAGATCGTGAAGGCGAGCGCCGGCGCCGCCGCCACGCTCAGCGTGAAGGGTGCCGACGGCAAGGAAGAGAAGCACGACGCGAAGAAGGCGCTGGTCGTCGCGACCGGCTCGCGCGTGCGCGGCCTTCCGCAGATCGGGCTCGAACTCAACAAGTCGACCGTCATCTCCTCCGACGAGGCACTGACGCTGGAGCGCGCGCCGAAGTCGATCGCCATCGTCGGCGCCGGCGCCATTGGCTGCGAGTTTGCCGACGTCTTCAACGCCTTCGGCAGCGACGTGCACCTCCTCGAGGCGCTCCCCGCGATCCTCCCCCTCGAGGACGCCGACTGCAGCGCCGAGCTGCAGCGCGCCTTCAAGAAGCGGAAGATCAACGTCACCACCGGCGCGAAGATCTCCAACGTGAAGGTCGGAAAGTCGAGCGTGTCGTTGTCGGTCGAGGCTAGCGGTGCAAAGCAGGACCTCACCGTCGACCAGGTGCTGGTTGCCGCCGGGCGCGCACCGAATGTGGAGGACATCGGGCTCAAGGAACTCGGTGTGCAGCTGACGGATCGCGGCTTCATCAAGGTCGACACCACGACCTACCAGACGTCGGTGAAGGGGATCTACGCCATCGGCGACGTGATCGGCGCCCCGATGCTCGCCCACAAGGGATCGCGCGAGGGGCACATCCTGGCCGAGCTCCTCGCCGGGCAGCACGCGCACGCGCTCAATTACGGCAACATCCCCAACGCCACCTACTGCCATCCGGAAGTCGCCTCCATCGGACTCACGGAGCAGCAGTGCAAGGACAAGAAGCTCGAGTACAAGGTCGGCAAGTTCCCCTTCTCTGCGAACGGGCGCGCGCGCACGTCCGGCGAGACCGAGGGCTTCGTGAAGATCATCCGCGACGCCAAGTACGGGGAGATCCTCGGCGCGCACATCGTCGGCGCGCATGCCACGGAGATGATCCACGAGCTGGCTGTGGCCCGGGAGAACGAGTTCACCGTCGAGGAGATCGACCTGGCCATCCACGCCCACCCAACGCTGTCGGAGGCGGTGGCCGAGGCCGCGCTCGATTCGTTAGGCAAGATGATACATGCGTAGTGGGACGGGCGACGGGAACGCTCGCCTCAGCGAAAGCAGGGGGGAGACGGGAGAGGGGCGCGCGGAGCGCGCCCCTCTTTCGTTTCCGGAAGCGACGGGCACCACCGCCACCCCCACCCCCACCCCCGCCCCGCCCCCCCGCGAGCCGCAACGCGGCGAGCACTCCCGTCTCCCGTCTCCCGTCCCCCGTCCGCTTTTCCTCGTCGACGCCGGCCACCTGCCCTACGGTCAGGCGCTCGAGCTGCAGCGCGCCGTTGCCCGCGCACGCATCAGCGGCGCGCTGACCAACGACGTCCTCCTCTTCGTGGAGCACCCGAGCGTCATCACGCTCGGGCGCTCGTCGAAGGATGGCCACCTCGTGGCCTCGGATGCGCTGCTGGCCGCGCGCGGTGTGGAGCGATTCGAGGTGGACCGCGGCGGCGACGTCACCTACCACGGACCGGGACAGCTCGTCGGTTATCCCATCCTCGACCTCAAGGAGCACCGGCAGGACCTGCATTGGTACCTGCGGCAGCTCGAGGAGGCGCTCATCGTGGCGCTGCGCACCTTTGGGATCGAGGGGGCGCGGAGCACCGGCTACACCGGCGTATGGGTGGGCGACCGGAAGATCGCGTCGATCGGCGTACACGCACGCGACTGGGTCACCTGGCACGGCTTTGCCCTCAACGTCACCACCGACCTGTCGTACTTCGACCTCATCGTCCCCTGCGGGATCCCCAACGTGGTCATGACCTCGGTGGAGCGCGAACAGGCTGCCGGCACGGGAGCGGTTGGCCCGGCGCCAGGCGCAGCGCCAGGCGCGCTGCTGCCGCGCGTTGCGGACGCTGTCGCCACCAGCATGGGGACGGTCTTCTCGCGCGCGGTCATCCGCCACCCGCTCGAGTCGCTTCTGGGGTCGCTGCAAGCGCTGGAACGCTCCGCGTGAGCGGTGAGGCCCGCGGTGCGCCGTACCCTGTGGAATAGCTGAGGAATGAACTTCGGCGAGGGGTGGGGTATGTGGTTCAGCTCGTGTAGATTTCGCGACCGGCCCAGGCAGCACGCCGATCATAGACCCGCCGCACTCCCTCGACCATCCATGCGCGTTCACCCATCGCGCCGCGTCGCCACCTTCGCGACTGCCGCGCTCCTCGCCCTCCTTGCCTCCGCCTGCACCGATAGCCGCGTGCGGGAGCTTACCCTCGGCATCAGCAAGGACTCCGTCTTCAAGATCATCGGACAGGGAGCCCCCGCTGGCGACTCGCTCCCCAACGTCTACAAGCGCGTCCAGTACTTCGTGGACAGCAAGTTCTTCGACATCTTCCTCTTCGACCCGCAGAACCGAAAGGTCTGGGAGGAGCCAAACGTCCTCGACAAGGAGCTGACGCCAATCGTCGTCATCCAGGACAAGCTCGAGGGAACGGGCTGGGGGTACGCGGATGAACTCGCGGGGAAGTACAAGTTCCAGATCCGCTCCACGAAGGCGGCGACCAAGTAGTCGGTAGTGCGCGGCGCGACCGGCTCCCGGTCGCGCTCGTGGCACCACCAGTCACGCACCACCAGTCACGCACCACCAGTCACGCGCCTCCAACAGCGCGACACCTACCACCCGCCAGCCGCCACGCCCCCCGACTACGGCGTGTAGCCGAGCCGTAGCCAGCGAAGCTCCCACGGCTCTCCCTCGGTGGGGCGATGCACCAGGAGCGAATCGCCGGCGAACAGGAGCACATGCGTGCGCCCGGGAAGGGCGAATCGATGCGACGGACGGCCGCCGTGCTCCGCCACGATGTAGTTCACGCTGTCCTGCGTTGGCGTCGCGTATCCCGCCAGCAGCAAACGCCCCTTCGGCTCGATGACTATCCCCCCGAGCACGGGATGACGCTTCCCCGTGCGCGCCTGCATCGAGTCGAGGTCACCCGGCTTGAGCGATCCAGCCGGTGACAGGCGCGAGATCTCGTCGCGACGATTGGTGATGTCCTGCTCGCTCACCGCCACGCCGGCTCGGTCGCTGGTCAGCGTCCACTCCACCTTGCCATCGAACGTGCGCCGCTGCACGAGGAAGGAGTCGGCCGGTGTCCAGACGATGCTGTGGTCCGCATCGATCGCGTAGCGCGGCATGGCCGGGAAGAGCGGCGTCGCATCCAGGGCATCACGCCCCTTCAGGCGAAGCCAGGGGAGCGGGAGGTCCAGCACCTTTGTCCCCCCAAGCTCCGTCTGGGAACGAAGGATCCGAACCCTGAGATGCGCCACGCCACTGTCGCCGTCGGCGCCAATGGACTGCAGCACCGGCGTCGAGCCGGCAAAGCCTGGCGCGGCGTTCTCTTCCGGGCGGGGGATGTTGTCCTCGCGGTCGAACGTCTGGTCTTCGTTGTAGCGCACCAGCTTCGTGCGCTGCATGTCGACAACGGCGATGCGCCCCTCGAGCATGCCGACGGCGGTGGCGTAGACGTACTGCCCAACCCTGTCGCCAAAGCTCCCCACCACCCTCCCCGTGGGGCTCTCCTTGTCCAGCAGCAAGACCGGATGCCCGGGCTCCCACACCACCACTCGGCTGGGCGTGAGCCAGTTGGCGACGGCGCTGCGCAGCGGGCAGGAATCATTCCCCATCGCCGTGCAGACCACCGGCCCTTCGGAGACGTGCGCCAGCGGTAGCGCGCCAAGCACGGAGTCGCTGACGAAGCGCGCAGGTCCATCGTTGCCCCCACCAGACTCGCGGCAAGCCGCCAGCCACAGGGCGGCAGAAACGGAAAGAAGTGCGTGCGCCGCGGCGCGACGCGCGCGTGCGCGCGGGCGGGCGGAGGCTATGGATGCGAGCCTGTGGTTCATGGAGACCTCGTGGTACGAAGGACGGCGCGACGAACGCGCGATGACCTGCACGCGCCGGCGCGGTCGGAATGCTGATGCATCGGTCGGCTAGGGTCAAGCGCTGCCGGTGACTCGTTAGGGCGCGCGATGGACCGACCGGTGGGAAAACCAAACGGCCCCGCTTTCGCGGGGCCGTTGGTGTTCCTGTTCAACCAATCCCGTCAGCTCTTGCGAGCTTACGGCATCACCTGCACCTGCGTGACGATCGCATCGCCATTCGACAGAACGCCGACCGCGATGAAGGTATCGCCCGTGGCGGCAGCCGTCTGGATGGCCGTCGTGTTCCAGGCGTTGACGAACGAGGCGTTCGGCAGCGCGTAGATCCACGAGCGGTACGTGCCCTGGTCGCTGCCGATAGCCGAGCTGCTGCTGCCGACATAGTTCCACCAGGTGCCGCCCGCGTCGAGACGGTAGAAGTCAACGCGCGTGAACGGCGGGTTCGGTGCATTGGTCGGCGAGGCAACCTGCGCGCGAAGCGGGGTTGTCGAGCCGAACCAATCGGTCGTCGCCAGCGACGGGATCAGGCGGAAATGGTTCACCGCGATCGTCGGGTTGGCAACGTTCCAAGCCTGGACGCCCGCGCCATTCTGGACGTTCAGCGCCGGGATCGGGATGACCGGCGAGGTCGACGGAGCCGGGAAGCCGACGCCGTTGCCCTTGGTGCTACCGACGTTCCACGACCAGACGGTCGCCGAAGTCGGCTTGGCCGTGCCAGCCGCGTAGGCCTGGACGTTGACCGCCGGGAAGACCGACGCATCCGTCGACTCGATGCCGCGAGCGTACACGGCGCCGTGCGTCGGCGAGATGGTCACAGCCAGCGGCGACGAGATGACGTCGTCGAAGGCGGTGCCAACGGACCCACGCGCATAGCGGAGGGCCGTAACCGTCGGAACGGCCGGGTAGGTCAGTTCGAGCGACTGGGCGATGACTTCGGCCGAGTCGGCGTGCGTCGCATTGAAGACGAACGTCGAGCCGGTGAGCGTCGCCGGGACGCCGAGGCCCGTCGAGAACGGCGAGGCAGCGTTCACAAGCGTGCGGCGGAAGATCGTCGACGAAGTGTTACCGGCGGCGTCCATGACCCACGTCTTGTAGCCGTAGTAGCCTTCCGGCTGCGGAACGTCGACGCGCTGACCAGCCTTCCAACCGTCGACACGGACACCCGCGACCGCCAGCGTGATGCGCGTGAAGCCGCACTGCGGGTCGGTGACGAAGGTGGCGCCAGGCGTGGAGCCTGCCGAAGCGACCGAGCAGAGACCGGTCGGGTTCAGGTGACCAGCGGTCGAGAGGTGGTGCGACTGCGCCGCGACGTTGTTGACCGCGTCGTAGTCACCGGCGTTGTAGAAGCCGGCGCGATCGTCGAGGTACTCAGCGCGGAACTCGTTGGTGCCGGCAACCGGCTTCACCGTGTAGACGGTGTCGACCGGATCCGTCGCCGTGCCGCCGTAAGCGACCGGGAGACCGGCGCCCACGATGCCCCAGCGGATGTTCGGGTTGGTGTAGTCCGTGCCGAACGTCTGCGTGGCCGACGAGACGCCACGGTTGTCGAGGCGATCCGACTCCGAGCCCTTCACGGTCCACGGAGCGGTGCCACCGAGGCCAGGCGTGCCGCCGATGAAGTTCGTCGGGCAGGCAACGGCCCCGTTGATGTCGGCGCCCGTGCCGGTCGCCATCGCGACGTCAGTCGCGGTCACGCCCGAGCAGTTCACCGAGGTGTACGAGGTCGCACGGTCGCGGGTGGCGCGGAGGCCAACGCCGTTATCGGCCGAGGCGAAGTTGATGAAGCTGAACGCACCGTTCACCCAGCCCGTCACCGCCGGCAGCGTACGCGTGATCGACGGCGTGTTGACCGACGGCGCGCGGTAGTCGAGGCGGAGCGAGTCCGGCGTCGCGTTGAAGACCACCGTGTTGGCGATCAGCGGCGTCGTGGCGAACGTGTTGTTCGTGTTGTCCTGCGCGGAGGCGACCACGACGTTGTCGCGGGTGCCGCCGTTGTTCTCGTACGAGGTGCAGGCTTCCTGCGCGCCGTTGGCCGTGTAGCCGAACGAGCGCGTGCGGCCCTGCTGCGTGCGACCACCGTTCGACGCCGCGAGGACGCCGGTCGTGTCGAGCGAGCAGCCGCCCAGGGTCCAGATCGCGTTCGAGACGCTACGGCCCGGGGTGTAGATGACCGGGTACACCGTGGCCGACGCGTTGGCGGTCGGGCCACCCCAGTACGTGATGTTCGCAGCCGAAACCGCGTTCACCGACGGCTTCGTGATGTCGGCCGACCACCCGTCGACGTTGTTCAGGACGATCGCGACCGGCGAGGCGCAGGTCGGGTCCGACGGGTTGTTCGTGCAGTTGGCCGCCGTCGAGCCCGTGGCACCCTTCGGGTACACCTGGGCCGACACCGTGCTCGGGCCATTGAGGAGGTCAACCGTCACCGACGGAGCGGCGGCGTCCTTCACGAAGTTCGCGGTGTTGACCGAGAGCGTGAGGATGCCGGCGGCCGGGATGGCGCCACCGAAGTTCTGCTTCGCAACACGACGGAGGCCGTCGGGCTGGTTCATGCGAACGACGACCGAGTCAATCGGCAGGCCGCTCGGCTGGAAGTTCAGGTTGATTTCGATCTGGCCGTTCACGTTGTTGACCGGCACCGGGGTGTTCGTGGCGCCGTACGTGATCGAGTTGATCGAGACCTGCGGGGTGAGGACGTTGACCGCGACCGTCGCCTGGAGCGAGTTGGTCGACAGGCCGGCGCCCGAGCCCGTGGCGGTGATCGTCACGACGCAAGCACCCGAAGCGACGGCGGTGATCGTCGTCGCGCCCGAGGTGGCGTTGGTCGAGGCGGTGGCGATGCCGGGGCAGCCCGAGGCGGCCGTGGCAGCGTTGTTCGAGTAGGCAACCGTGGCGCCCGACGCCGTCGTCACCGTCGTGGTGACCGTCTGCGCGGAGCCCGGGCCGAGGGTGATGACCGTCGGGGTGACCGTCAGCGTGTTGAGGGCCGCCGGCTGCGCCGAGACCGTCACGGCAAGCGCGCCCGACTTCGTCGCGTCAGCCGTCGAGGTCGCGGTGATGACCGCCGTACCCACGGCAACCGCCGTGATCTTGCCCGTGGCGTCGACCGTCGCAATGGCTTCGGCGCTCGACTTCCACGTCACCGTCGAGGCGGCGCCCGCGTCACGGTTGACCGTGGCGACAGCCGTCGCGGACTCACCAACCTTCAGCGCGAGCGCGGTCGGCTGGACCGTCACGCTCGTCACCTGCGGGGCGCGAACCGTCACGGCCGCGGCACCACGCTTGGTGTTGTCAGCCGTCGACGTCGCAACGATCGTCGTCGTGCCAGCCGCAACGCCCGTCACTTCGCCCGCCGCACTGACCGTCGCAATCGTCGACGAGTTCGTCGACCACGTGACCGTCGTCGCCGGCGCGCCGGTGCCCTGGCTGACCGTGACCGAAGCCGACAGGATGACCTTCTCGCCAACGGCGATGGTCACCTGGGCCGGCGTCACGTTCACGCCCGTCACAATCGCCGGCAGCGGCTCCTGCGGCGGCGTGACCGATACGTCGTCTCCGCAAGCGGCGAGTCCGAGGACCGCGCCGACCGCAAATAACGACCGAGTGAATTTCTGCATTCCTTTTCCCCCTTCTGCAGAGTGAGTTGTGTCCTGCTCGGACTGGTCCTGCTACTGCCTTCCTGCACTTACCGCCTTGCTCTCGTCTGGCGGGACACCCGCTCGACGCACAAGCGTCGACCGAAGGCGCAATGCGGCCTCCGTCTCAATGACTGGAGACCCCACGTTGCTTCGGCCGGTCACTTCTTGATGTCAGATCCGAAAAACCCGCGTCCGGATACCCCCGGGACGCAGCCAACCAAGCTACCGGCACCAGAATACCGGGTCAAGGCAAAGTGTTGTCGCTGAACGACACACCTAGCCCGCCCCGATTCTCCTGTCACCGGCAGCTCAGCTTTCCCTCGGTTATCCAACATCGCGCCGCTGGTGCCCCCCGTCGCCCCGCTTCCGGGTGCAGGGACTCCAACGAGCAAAGACCAGCACCACAGGGCATCCAACACTCTCGCACCCCGCGATACCGCCCTCCTCCAGCAAAACGCGGCGCGAATCTACACGCTCTCGCCACCATATCGCCAGAGGAAATCCGGACAACCGCACGACGGGTAATGACGGACACCCCGACCCCACCGTCACAGCCACGCCCCACTTCGTCATGCTCCCCTCCCCCACCATCTTGTCCCCATGTCCGACCCGCGCCTCTACTCCCGCTCCTCCGAGGTCCCCGCCCCCGCGCGTAACCTCGCCGCCGAGCTCAACCCGGAGCAGGGAGCAGCCGCAACGTTCGGCACCGGACCCCTCCTCATCATCGCCGGCGCCGGCACCGGAAAGACCCGCACCCTCGTCTACCGCGTCGCCCATCTTATAGATCAGGGCACGCCACCCGAACGCATCCTCCTCCTCACCTTCACCCGGCGCGCCGCCCAGGAGATGCTCCAGCGCGCCGAACGGCTCGTGGGAAGCGCCTCGCGCCACGTGGCCGGTGGCACCTTCCACGGCACCGGCCATCGCCTGCTCCGCCGCTTTGGTGCCGCCGCCGGCATCCCCGCCGACTTCACCATCATGGACCAGGGGGACGCCGAAGACCTCATGCAGCTGTCGCGCGCCCAACTGGGCTTCGGCGAGAAGAAAAAGCGCTTTCCCAAGAAGGAGACGCTGCACTACCTCTACTCGCGTCACGTCAACACGGAGATCGCGCTCGACCACCTGCTGCGCGACGAGTATCCCCCGTTTGTCGACTATCGCGAGGACATCGCACGCATCTTCGCCGACTACACCGAGCGAAAGGCGGCGCGCAACCTGGTCGACTACGACGACCTCCTCCTCTTCTGGCAGGCGATGCTGGAGAGCGCACCAGCGCTCGCCGATCGCATCGCCGGGCTCTACGACCACATCCTCGTCGACGAATACCAGGACACCAACCTCCTGCAGGCGCGCGTCCTCAAGGGGATGTGCCGCGCGCACCGCAACATCACCGTCGTCGGCGACGACGCGCAGAGCATCTATTCGTTCCGCGGTGCCTCCTTCCGCAACATCCTCGACTTCCCGCGCGAGTTTCCCGGGACGACGATGATCACCCTCGAACAGAACTACCGTTCGACGCAACCGATCCTCGACGTCACCAACACGCTCATTGCGCGTGCCGAGGAGCGCTTCACGAAGAACCTGTGGACGAAGCGCGAAGGCGGGGAGCGCCCGTGGCTCGTGTCGGTGCAGGACGAGGCGCAGCAGACGCGCTTCGTGGTGGAGCGCGTCCTCGAGCTGCACGAGGAAGGGATCGCGTTGCGCGAGATGTCGGTGCTGTTCCGCGCCGGCTACATGTCGGCCGACCTCGAGATCGAGCTCACCAACCGCAAGATCCCGTTCGAGAAGTGGGGAGGACTCAAGTTCCTCGAGGCGGCACACGTGAAGGACGTGCTCGCCTTCCTGCGCATCCTGGAGAACCCGCGCGACGAGGTGAGCTGGTACCGCCTCCTGTTGCTCCTGCCGGGAATCGGCGACGCGACGGCGCGGCAGGCGATTGCCTCGATGGCGGCGCACGCGTGGGACCCGCGCGCCTTCCAGCGGTGGTCGCCGCCGCCGCGCGCGCGCGCGGCGCACGTCACGTTAGGCGTCCTGCTGGAACAACTCGCCGGCCACGACGCCGAGGGACAGGTGGGGCACGACCTGGCGCGCGTGCGCCTGGTGTACGACGACATCCTGCGCGAGCGCTACGACCGCGTGGAGCCACGGCTGGCCGATCTCGACCAGCTGCAAGTGATTGCGGGTGGCTATCCCTCGCGCGGCGCCTTCCTCGCCGCGCTGGCGCTCGAGCCGCCGCAGGCCACGCAGGACCTGGCGGGTGGGACGACCGACGAGGACGACGCGCTCATCCTCAGCACGGTGCACAGCGCGAAGGGAAAGGAATGGGACGCGGTCTTCCTCATCTGGGCGGTGGACGGCTTCTTCCCCATGGCGCGGTCGATGAACGACGCGGACGAGCTGGAAGAAGAGCGCCGCCTGATGTACGTCGCCCTGACGCGGGCGCGGAACCACCTGGCCGTCACCTACCCGCTCAACTCCTACGGCTCGCGCCGCGGCGCCGACTACTCGATCGACCAGATGTCGCGCTTCCTCGATCGCGGCGTGCGCGAGCAGATGGAGAAGGTGGTGCCGCGCTGGGACGATGCGCCGCCGCCTGATGCGCCGCCGGCGCCGGGAACGATCGATGTGCGGGCGTTGATGCGGGCGAGGTTCAAGTAGGGGTTCGGGGGGGCGAGCGGGCGGGAGGGCGGGAGGGCGGGAGGGCGGGAGCGAGCGTATCGGCGGCTGCTGCGTGCGTTTAGGGTAAGGGCGCGTGCTCGGCGAGCCAGGACCGGAGCTGCTCGAAGGGGTCTCCCTTCCCGCCGCGCGTCAGCTGCCTGACGAGTGCCACGGTCTCCTTCACCGAACCGCCGGCACGTGCGTGGACGGCGTCGAAGAGCCAGAGGTCGGCGGCGTAGACGCGGCGGGCGAGGAGGGAGGCGTTGTCGAGCGGGAGGCGCGCGAGCCGCGACGTGTCGATGGTCGTCAGCCGGGGGGCAAGGTCGCGGGTCAGGACGCGGCGCATTCGCGCGAAGACGGAGTCGCGCGCGGCAACCCTGGCGGTGGAGTCGCCTGCATGCGCGGTGTAGGCGGAATCGACGGCGGCGAGCGTGGCGCCCCAGAACGAGCCCAGCAGCTTCTCGTCGCGCCACTCGGCCTCGAGGCGGCGTACCGCCGCCCCCTGCCCACGCGCACGGAAGAACTCCATCGCCCCGCGTGCCCCCACGAACGATGCGAACGACTCGTTGAAGGTGACCTTGCCCTTCACGAACAGCGTGTTGTGCGTGAGTTCGTGGATCACGGTGTTGGCCAGGTCGAGCGTGTCCAGGCGCAACGTGGTCGAGAGGAGCGGATCGTTGAACCAGCCTAACGTGGAGAAGGCCGAGGCGGGGCGCAGCCAGGTGTCGAACCCGCGCCGGCGCATGGACTCGGCGGTGCGCTCGGCTTCGGCGAAGTCGAAGAACCCCTTGTACGGGAAGCGCCCCACCACCGGGAACCACCAGGTGTAGGGGGCCAGCGTGTCGCGGCGCGCCGCCGACAGGACGAGGACGAGGGTGTCGCGTTCCAGCGCCGAGTACGTCGTGAACGACTCGCCGCCGGCGAGGGCGAGCGAGCGCTGGGCGAAGGCCCGCGCATCCACCACCAGCTGCAACCGGCGTTGCAGCTCACGGGAGGCCGGGCTCGCGGGGACCGCGGTACCTACTGCCGCCCCCCCTTCGCCCCCCCCCGCCGCCGCGGCACCCTCGGCAAGGATCGCGGCAATCGGCCGGCGCCGGGCGAGGATCTTCCCCTCCTCCCACGCCGCGCGCGCCACGTAGCGACCAAGCGGCGTCGCCACGACGAGCAGGACCGCCAGCGCCAGCACGCCCCCCGCGATGCGCCTGACGAGTCGCCACCAACGGCGCCCGGACGTGACCGCGGCGCCCCGCGCTCCCGGCGAACTCACGACCACGTGGCAAACGCGGGCCAGGGCGCGCGGGCGCCCGACTCGAGGCTGCGCGGCTGGTCAGTCATGAGAGCGCCAGGGTGGCGAGGCGAGGCGGGATAACACGCATAAGCAGAATGCTGTCAAGGAGATAGCCGGTTCCCGGCGCCGTCGCCCCGGTTTGGCGCCGGCCGTCGTGACCACTAAGTTACGTCGCAATGTCCTTCGTCCATCTGCACTGCCATTCCGAATTCTCGCTCCTCGACGGTGCCAACCGCATCGAGGACCTGATCAAGCGTGCGCAGGAGTTCGAACAGCCGGCGCTGGCCATCACCGATCACGGCAACCTGCACGCCGCCTGGGAGTTCCAGGAGAAGGCGAAGAAGGCCAAGGTCAAGCCGATCATCGGGATGGAGGCGTACGTGGCGCCGGGCGATCGCCGCCTCAAGGCGCGTCCGGCCCCGGGCCTGAAGCCGTACTACCACCTCGTCCTGCTGGCCCGCGACATCGTAGGCTACCGGAACCTGGTGAAGCTCTCCTCGCTGGCCTACACCGAGGGATTCTACACGCGCCCGCGCATGGACCGGGAGCTGCTGGCCCGGTACAGCGAGGGGATCATCGTCTCCTCGGCGTGCATGGCGGGGGAAATCGCCGTCCACCTCGAGAAGAACGACTGGGCGGGCGCCCGCGCCGCGGCCGCCTGGTACGCCGAGACGTTCAAGGACCGCTACTACCTCGAGGTCCAGGCGCACGACTCCGGCGGACAGGCGACGCTCAACGAGCAGGTGTTGCAGCTGGCGAAGGAGGTCGGGCTTCCGGTCATCGCCACCAACGACGCGCACTTCCTCAAGGCCAGCGACCACGACGCGCACGACATCCTGCTCTGCATCGGCCTCGGGAAGGACCGGGACGACAAGGACCGGATGAAGTACGACGAGGGGCTCTACTTCAAGAGCGCCCCGGAGATGGCGCAGCGCTTCCCCGACCACCCGGAAGTGCTCACGAACACGCTGGCCATCGCCGAGCAGTGTGACGTGGTCTTCTCGAAGAAGTACCACGTGCCGTCGTTCCCGCTCCCCGCCACGGTACGGAGCGAGGACGACCTGCTCGTGCAGCTGGCGACCGAGGGGGCACGGGCGCGCTACGGCGAGGCGCTTCCCGCGCACGTGCAGGAACGGCTCGACTACGAACTTGGCGTCATCACCAAGACGGGGTACTCGGGCTACTTCCTCATCACCTACGACTTCATCAAGGCGGCGCGCGATCGCGGGATCCCGGTGGGGCCGGGGCGCGGCTCGGCGGCCGGCTCGATTGTCGCCTACGCGCTCCGCATCACCGACGTCTGTCCCCTCAGGTACGACCTCCTGTTCGAGCGCTTCCTGAACCCGGAGCGCGTCTCGATGCCCGATATCGACGTCGACTTCTGCTTCGAGCGTCGCGGCGAGGTGATCGAGTACGTGCGCGAGAAGTACGGCAAGGACGCGGTAGGGCAGATCGTGACGTTTGGGACGATGAAGTCACGCGCCGCGGTGAAGGACGTGGGGCGCGTGCTGGGCTTCACGCCGGCCGAGACCGACGCGCTGGCCAAGCTCATCCCCAACCAGCCCAACTTCTCGCTCACCGTCGGCGAGGCGATCGAGAAGGTCCCCGAGGTGCGGAAGTTCTACGAGACCGACGAGCGCTACACGACGTTGCTGGACTACGCCGTTGCTCTCGAAGGTTTGTCTCGCCACACCGGGGTGCACGCGGCCGGCGTGGTGATCGCACCCGGCCCGCTGGACGACTACGTCCCCATCTGCACGCAGAGTTCGAAGGGAGCGGGCGCGGGGAGCGAGGAGACGGTCATCGTCACGCAGTACGACATGACGTGCCTCGAGAAGGCGGGGATGCTCAAGATGGACTTCCTCGGCCTGACGACACTGACCGTCATTCACGATGCGCTGCAAAACATCGCGGCGCGCGGGAAGGCCGTCCCCAACCTCGACGAGATCCCCGACAACGACCCCGAGACGTACCGAATGCTGCGCATGGGGCGCACGGTCGGGGTGTTCCAGTTCGAGTCGCCGCTGGCCACCGACATGCTGCGCAGCATGCGGTGCGACCGCTTCGACGACCTCGTCGCCTCCAACGCGCTGATGCGCCCCGGCCCGCTCGACGCGGGGATGCACAAGGTCTACCAGCGGCGCAAGCGCGGCGAGGAACCGGTCGTCTACGCACTCCCCGAGCTGGAGCCGATCCTCGAACCCACCTACGGCGTCATCACCTACCAGGAACAGGTGATGCGCATCGCGCAGGTGCTGGCCGGCATCTCGCTGGCCGAAGCCGACGTGCTGCGCAAGGCGGTGGGGAAGAAGGACGCGGAGCTGATCAAGATCGAGCTCGGCAAGTTCGTCGAGAAGTCGCTCGAGCGCGGGTACGACAAGCGCACCATCGAGGACCTCGCCGCACAGATCGAGACGTTCGGGCGCTACGGCTTCAACAAGTCGCACTCCGTTGCCTACTCGGTGGTCTCGTATCACACCGCCTGGCTCAAGTGCCACTTCCCCGCCGAGTTCATGGCGGCGGTGCTGTCGTCGTCGATTGGCGACACCGACAGCGTGGTGAAGTTCATCAACGAGGCGCGCGAGCTGGGGATCGAGGTGCTGGCTCCCGATGTCAACGAGTCGGGGTACAAGTTCACCGTCGTTGGCGACAAGCGCATCCGCTTTGGCCTGGGGGCGATCCGCAACGTGGGGAAGACGGCGATCGACTCGATCCTCGGCGCGCGCACGGATGGCCCCTTTGCGTCGATCTTCGACCTGTGCGAGCGCATCGACCTGCGGATGTGCAACAAGCGCGTCTTCGAGGCGCTCATCCACTCGGGGGCGCTCGATTCGTTAGGCGGCCACCGCGGGCAGTACCTCGCCATCCTCGATGCCGCGCTGCAGGAGGCGTCGCTCAAGCAGGCGGAGAAGGCAACCGGGCAGGGGTCGCTGTTCGGGGAGCTGTTGGGAGCGACGGGGGACGGGGGACGGGAGACGGGGGGGCACCAGCTCACGTTGCCCAACGTGGCGCCACTGTCCGAGTCGGAGCGACTCACCCAGGAGAAGGGGATCCTCGGCTTCTATATCTCCGGGCATCCGCTGGAGCCATACCGGGCCGAATGCGAACTGTTCACCTCGGCCAGCGTTTCGCAGCTTGGGGTGTGGCAGGAAGGGGGCATGACGCTGGGCGTGGTCGTGACCGCGGTGAAGCGGCAAGTTTCCAAGAAGTCGGGAGCCGAGTTCGCCCGGTTGACAGTGGAGGATTTTTCGGGATCTTCGGAGCTTCTGGTATTTCCGGAAGCCTGGGCCGCACTGTCGGATCGCGTGAAGACCGACATCCCTCTGTTGGTGAAAGGGGGGTATTCCAAGCGGGATCAGGGGGCCGACAACCCGACGTTCATCGTGGAGTCGGTCCAACGCTTCGAGGAGTTGCGCGTGGCGGGGCAGGTCGGGGTGGAACTGGATCTGGGGGATGGGAGACGGGAGACGGGGGACGGGAGTTCATTGTCGCCGGATCTCATGAAGGACGTCCGAATCGTGGCTGAATCCCATCCAGGCTCGGCACCGCTCGAAGTTCGATACACAGACGCCAGGGGAACGCCGTCGCGACTGCGATCGCGCTCCATCAGGATTGCCGCCAACAGTGCGGCACTCGGCGAACTGCGCGCCTTGCTTGGCCAGGACCGCGTGCGCCTCGTGCGCGTCGGAGGGCAATAAATGGCTGGCACACCGACCATGGAGTTCGAGCGCCCCATCTTCGAACTCGAGAAACAGATCGACGAACTGAAGCGGATGGCGGGCGACCAGCAGCTGAGCGTGGACGCCGACCTCAAGCCGCTGGAGCGCAAGCTCACCGACCTCCGGCAGGAGGTGTATCGCAACCTTTCCCCGCTGCAGCGGTTGCAGGTGGCGCGCTCGAGCAAGCGCCCGTTCACGCTCGACTACGTGCGGCTCTGCTTCACGGATTTTGTCGAGCTGCACGGCGACCGTGCCTTTCGCGAGGATGCGGCGATCGTGGGCGGGTGGGCCCGGCTCGACGGCGAGACCGTCATGATCATCGGGCATCAGCGCGGACGCGACACCAAGGAGAACCTGAAGCGCAACTTCGGGATGCCGCACCCCGAGGGGTATCGCAAGGCGCTGCGCCTCATGAAGCTCGCCGAGAAGTTCCACGTCCCGGTCTTCACCTTCATCGACACCCCGGGAGCGTGGGCCGGCCTTGGCGCCGAGGAGCGCGGACAGGCCGAGGCGATTGCACGCAACCTGTTCGAGATGAGCAACCTCGAGGTGCCGATCATCGCCACGGTGATTGGCGAGGGGGGCTCGGGCGGTGCGCTCGCGTTAGGCGTCGCCGACCGCGTCCTGATGCTGGAGAACGCCGTCTACTCGGTGATCACCGTCGAGGGGTGCGCGGCGATCCTCTGGAAGGACGGCAAGTCGCCGGTGATGCGTGAGAAGGCGGCGGGCGCGCTCAAGATCACCGCCCAGGACCTCCTGGAACTCGGCGTCATCGACGAAATCGTCCCCGAGCCGCTGGGCGGCGCGCACGCCAACCACGAGGTGGCGGCCGCGGCGCTGCAGGAATCGCTGATCAAGCATTACGAGGAGCTGCGCCGATTCAAGCCGGAGAAGCTGGTTCGCAAGCGGCGGGAGAAGTTCCTGAAGATGGGGAAGTTCTCTGAGTAGAAGACGAGAGGACGAGTAGCCTGCCCCAGCGAAGGCTGGGGACGGGAAGACGAGAGGGGCGTTCGCCTGTTATAGTTCAACTTATGTCCCGCCCTCTCGCCTTCTCGTCCTCTCGTCTTCTCGTCTTCTCGAGCCATGCCGTTGCTCGTTGAAGTCGCCTTCAAGGGAAACCGAAAGGAGTTCTTCCACTGGAACGGTGACGAACCGCTACCAGTGAAGGCGGCCGTCATTGTCGAGGCCGATCGCGGGGAAGACCTGGGCTTCATCTATGCCACGGGCGACGCGGCGGAGAAGCGCGTGGTCGCGGTGGCGCACAAGCCGACCGAGGAGGAGCCGGTTTCGCGCGAGGTGCGCCGCCTTGCCACCCCGGACGAGCTCAAGCGGGTGAGCGAGCTTCGCGAGCAGGACGAGGTCGCGCGGCGCAAGGCCATCGAGCGGGTCAAGGCCAACAGCCTGGTCATGAAGTTGACGGACGCCGAGTGGCGGTGGGACCGTCGCAAGCTCACGATCTACTTCACCGCCGACAAACGCGTCGACTTCCGCAACCTGGTGCGCGAACTGGCGGCGATGTTCCGCACGCGCATCGAGCTGAAGCAGATCGGGGTGCGCGACGAGGCCAAGCGGCTGGGCGGGATCGGGCGGTGCGGGCGTGAGTACTGTTCGGCGTCGTGGCTTCCGGAGCTGCGTCCCGTCAACCTCGGCGTGGCCAAGGACCAGCGGCTCTCGCTCAACCCGACGCAGATTTCCGGCGCATGCGGGAGGCTCATGTGCTGCCTGCGCTACGAGCACGACTTCTACGTGCAGCAGCGCAAGCGGTTTCCCAAAGAGGGAAAGATCATCGAGACCTCGAAGGGCGAGGAGAAGGTGATCTCGAACGACATCTTCCGGGAGCGGGTGACGCTGCGTGCACCTGACGGCGAGCTGCGGATCGTGCCGCTGGCCGAGCTGCGGCGCGAGTGGAAGAACCCGCCGGCGGGGACGCAGGGGCTGGACGAGGAGGCGACGCCCTTCCCGTACGATTCCGTCCCCGAGGAAGTGCTGCGGCTGCAGGACACGAGCGAGATGCCGGCGTGGCGCCCGGGGGCCGATCGTGCGCCGCCGCGCGGTCTCCCCGTCTTCCCGGGCGAGGGGGCGGCGGGAGACACGTCGCGTCCGGAGGCGGGCAGTTCTCGTCAGGAGCGAGGTGATCGCCCACGGCGCGAGCGTGGCGAGCGTGGCGAGCGTGGCGAGCGTGGCGAGCGAACGGCGAGGGGAGAGCCGCAGGCGCGAGCGAACCGCGAGGCGCGAACGCCGAATCCGCGCGTGGTTCCGCCGCCGGAGTCGGGGAGCGACGAGGGAGCGGAGGGCGACGCGCCGGACGACGAGGCGACTCCGCCAGATGCAACGCCCGGTGACCAGCCCGACGCGCGCGGTGGCGACGATCGCCGCATGCGGCGCCGGCGCGGGCGGCGCGGCGGGCGGCGCTCACGCGGCGGCGGGCGCGACACCACTTCGGATCCAGGACCAGGAGAAGGCGCGTGAGCCGATTCTACATCACGACGGCCATCGACTACGCCAACGGCGACCCGCACCTGGGGCACGCCTTCGAGAAGATCGGCACCGACGTCATTGCCCGGTACATGCGCCTGGCGGGAAGGGACGTCCACTTCCTCACGGGGATGGACGAGCACGGACAGAAGGTGGCGCAGACCGCCGCCGACCGTGGCGTCACCCCGCAGGCGTTCGTTGACGGGATCGCCGCGCGCTTCCAGGCCATGTGGGCGCGCCTCGCCATCTCGTACGACCAGTTCATCCGCACCACCGACCCGGCGCACAAGGCCGGCGTGCGCGCGCTCATCGAGCGCATCCGCGAGGTCTCCCCCGACGACTACTACGAGAAATCGTACGAAGGGTGGTACTGCGTGGGGTGCGAGCTGTTCAAGCGCGAGGCCGAGATCGTGGACGGGAAGTGCATCGTGCACCCCACCCGTGAGCTGCAATGGACGCAGGAGCGGAACTGGTTCTTCCGCCTGTCGCGGTACGAGGAGTTCCTGAAGGGGCTGTTCGCCGAGCGTCCGGACTTCCTGCAGCCCGAGTCGCGGCGCAACGAGATCCTCTCGCTCATCGACCAGGGGCTGGAGGACATCTCGATCACGCGATCGCGCCTGTCGTGGGCCATCCCCTTCCCCATCCCCACCTCCGACGGCGTCCCGCAGGGGACCTGGGTCTGGTTCGACGCCCTCCCCAACTACCTCACCGCGACGGGCTACCCGGGTGCGGGGTGGACGGAGCGCTGGCCCGCCGACTACCACGTGATCGGAAAAGACATCACCCGCCTGCACGCGGTGGTTTGGCCGGCGATGTTGCAGGCGGCGGGACTCCCGCTGCCGCGCCACGTATGGGCACACGGCTTCGTGAACCTGGGAGGCGAGCGCTTTTCCAAGTCGGCCGGCGTCAAGCTCGAACTCGCCGAGGCGATCGATCGCTTTGGCCCAGACGCCTTCCGCTACTTCCTCATGCGCGAGGTCCCGTTCGACGCCGACGGCAACTTCTCGTGGGAACGGTTCGAGGAGCGCTACAACGCCGATCTCGCCAACGCCTGGGGAAACCTCGCCTCGCGCACGATCTCGATGATCGAGAAGTACTGCGACGGCGTGGTCCCGAGCGCCCCGCCCACCACACTGGACGAGGGAGACGCCGCCGACATCGCCAACTACCACGCCGCGATGGACGGGTCCAACGGATTCCTCCTGCACGACGGCCTCAAGGCGGTCTGGCAGTCGGTGGCGCGCGGCAACGAGTTCGTCGACCGGCAGGCGCCGTGGAAGCTGGCCAAGGACCCCGCGCAACGAGCCGAGCTGGAGGCGACGATGGGCGCGCTGGCGCGGCATCTGGCGCGCCACTGCGTCCTCCTGCACCCGTTCATGCCCGGCAAGACGTTGGAGCTGTGGCGGGCCCTTGGCGCCCCGGGAACGCCCGACGAACAGCGCCTGGCCGCCCTCCCCGCGATGGACGCCACCGGCTGGAAGGTGACCAAGCCCGCCCCGCTCTTCCCCAAGGAAGCGCCCGCCAGGTAGCGCTCGTCAGGAGCTGTCGCAGGGCACGGCTCGCTTGGCGGTGCGCGGCGAATTGTCGCGTCCGCCAAGCGCGATCCGTTGGCGATGTAGGTCATGCCCGGCGCGTGACCGCCACACTTGCCCGCTCCCCCGAGGCGCTGTAACTCACGATCACCGCGTGAAGCGAGGGGGCCGCCCCCCTCTGGGAACCAGCGCTCGCTGGCGTCCCCGCTTCGCTTCCCCCATCCGCCCACCAATGCGTCGCTGGACCATCCTCTTCATCCCGCACGATACCGAAGAACCGCGGAGCTTCGCGGTCTCGGATCGTGCGCTGCGATGGATGGCAGGGGGAGCGGCGGCGCTGATCCTCACCGGGGCGGTGGGGCTTGGCGCCATTGCCTGGTGGGCGTCGAGCCAGCGGCTGCAACGCGCCGAGGCGCGGCTTGCCGCCGAAAGCGACGTGCTGGGCCGGACGGCGGCGGAGATGGACTCGCTGCGCGCCACCGTGAGCGCGCTCAATGGCGCGCTGGACACGATTCGTCATGCCGACGCACGCCTGAGCGCCGCGGCCGGCGTGGCGGTGCCCGACTCGGCGACATTGCAGACGCAGGCCGAGCTGCGCGGAAGCCGCGCCGCGGCCGACTCGCTCCTGCGCCGCGCCGCGTTTGTCGCGCAGCGCATCGGGGCCATGGCCGACTCGGCCAGCGCGCGCCGGCCTAACGAGGACCGCCGCCTCCCCCTCCCGTCGAGTTCCCCCCGCTCCTCCCCCCAATAAGGGCAAACGCGCCGCCCACCGCGGCGACGGCGGCCACCGACAATCCCGCGACCACCCACGACTTCCGGCGGTTGAGCGAACGTCGCTCGATCGACGAGACATAGGTCGCCGGCACGCGCACGTCCTCGCCGTTCCACGTGGTCGTGTACCCCACGCGGTTGATCACGCTGCTCACGCGCACGTGCACCACGGAGTCGCCCGGTGTCACCATCTGCCCGTCGAGCGCGGTCACCTGCGGCCCGATGAGTGCCGCCAGTTCCACCGAGCCGCGATCGGTCAGCGTCAGCCGCACCGGCCGCCCGACCGGGGCATTCGCCATCGTGATGGCGTGATACTCGTAGCACGCCAGCTGCAACACCATGGCCGACGCCAGGACCAGCCCGCGGATTCGCTGCATGAGATGAATAGGGGAGCGATGTGGAGTCCCGAAGCCAAACCCGGAAGGGGACGCCGCGCGAGCGACGCCCCCTTCGTGTCGGGCATGTGGCGTGGCGGCCGGTGATACCACCGCCACGCTCGTGATGTTGCCTGTGATGTTGCCTGTGATGTTGCCTGTGGTGTTGCCTGTGGTGTTGCCTTACTGCCTTACTGCCCCTTGCAGGCCGAGCCGTCGGTCGATGTCGTCGTGCGCGGGTCGTTGGTATTCCGCCGCGGCTGCTGCGACGGCGACGGGATGTTCGGGTTGGAGTTCCGCTCGCTGGCGCCGTAGAGGAAGCGCGCCGGGATCGTCGTCCCCGTGACGGGCGTCAGGTTCGGATAGCAGGTGCGCTTGTAGTCGTTCCACACCTCGACGTTCTGGAAGAGCGAGACGTACTTCTCCTCCATGATGGCGGTGAGCAGTGCGCTCCCGCTCACGCTGAGCGCGGGGAGACCCACGGTGGCGCGGAAGGCGTTCAGCGTCTGCAACGCCGCCGCGGTGGCGCCCGTCCTGTACTGCGCTTCGGCGCGAATGAGCTGGTTCTCGGCGAACGTCACGATCGGCTGCCGGAAGTCCGGCGCGCCGCGCACGTCGCTGAGCCAGGCAAAGGTGCCGTCGTCCTCCTCACCGGGATTGGCGCCGATGATCACGTCGCCAGCTGCAGGGCCCGCCGAGAAGTAGTCGGTAAGCCGCGGGTCGTTGCGCGACTTCATGAGGTTGACCAGGAGCGAACTCGCGCCGATGTCGGTGCCTCGCTGGATGCGGAACTGGAACCATTGGTTCTGCTCGCCGGTGGTTCCGCTCTGGTAGGTGGTGAAGTCGTTGGCTGCGGACGAGATGCCGCTGGCCGTCTCGGTGAGCGCCTTGGCATACGCGCTGTTGTCGCCCTCCGCGGTGTGCAGGTAGAGGCGCGCCTTGAGCGTGCGCGCCACCTGCAGCCACGGCGCCTTGGCTCCCCCGAACACCAGGTCGGCCGCGCCCGGGCCCGTGCCGCCGGCATTGAGGTTGGTGATGGCGTTGTCGAGGAGCGTCTGCAGCTTGGCGTAGACATCGCCCTGCTTGTCGAGCGACGGCGTGCTCGAGGTGCCTAACGCATCGGAGTAGGGAATGTCGCCCCACATGTCGGCCAGTTGCCCGACGATGAGCGCTTCCCATACCTGCGCGATCCCGAGGTACAGCTTGTCACCCTTGACCTGGTCCTGGACCTTGCGCAGGTCCACGAGGCCACCGCCGTTGTAGTAGCTGTCCCACTGGAAGTCGTTTTCGGTGATCGAGTACTTGTCGTAGCCGGCCCACTGGCGGCCCGTGCCGGCCATCTGCTGCGTGAACAGCGCGATGACGCGATTGTTGTCACCGGTCATGTTCGCGGTCGAGAAGCTCTGGAAGCCAACGAAGAGCTGGTCGGCGGCGGCCTGCGAGGGCACGTTCGGGTTCTGGTCGATGCCCGGACCCGAGAAGTAGGAGTCGCAGGCACCGAGCACGCCGAGTGTGCCGACGACCGTGAGCGCCGTGATTGTGCGTCTCATCATGTGGTCAGTCCTCGTGCGCATTAGCGGTTGAGCCCCACGCTGATCACCACGGAGCGATTCTGCGGGGAGTTGAAGTAGTCCTGGCCACGCCCGATGCCGAGCGAACCGAGGAGGTTGGTTTCCGGATCGATCCCCTTGTAGTCGGTCCAGAGCGCGAGGTTGCGCCCGGCGATGCGGAGGTCGGCCGAACTGAAGCCGGCGAGGCGGTGGATCCAGCCACCGGTCACGTTGTAGCTGACGCCGATTTCGCGGAGCTTGACGTAGCCGCCGTCCTCGACGCCCTGCCCGGTGGGGCCGTTGAAGTTGTTGCCGAGCCCGGCGCGCCACCAATTCTCGCCGACCGGAACCGCCTTGTTGGCCCCCGGTCCAACGATGCCTGGCGACTTCTCGATGTCCTTGCCGAACACCATGTCATTGCCGGTGCAGACCAGGTCGCCCGAGACCTGCTTGCAGTCCGCGCGCGGGGCGGTGTAGGCCGAGGTGCCAAAGCGCTGCAGCGCGAGGCGCGTGCCGTTCCAGTTCACCCCACCCTGCTTGATGTCGAGCAGGCCGTTCACGGTGACCTTCTTCCAGAACGTGAAGCTCGAGCGAAGGCCGAGCTGGTAGTCGGGGTTCGGGTTGCCCAACACGCGATTGGCGTCGTCCTGGACCGGGAAGCCGTCAGCCGCAACGTACAGCGACTTGTCCGGCGCCTTGGCCGTGCGGCAGAGCGCATTGATGTCCACGCCGCCCACGATGTTCTCGGCGTCGGCGATGTCGTAGCGGCAGCGCGCCCAGTCGGTGCCGTAGAAGGCGCCCACGGGCTGCCCCTTCACCACCGTCGACACGCCGAAGCCGCCGACGATCCCCACGTAGGTCGCCCCGTTGAGCTCCGTGACCTTGTTCTGGTTGCGGGCAAAGGAGGCGCCGAACTCACCGCTCACGTTCTTCATCTCGAAGGCGCGCCAGTTGAGCTGCACTTCCCATCCCTTGTTGGAGATCGCCCCGCCGTTCGACAGCGCCGAGCTGTAGCCGGTAGACGCCGGCGTGGGGAGCGAGAAGATGACGTCGGTGGTCTTGGCGTCGTAGTACGTGACCGTCCCGTCGATCTTCGAGTTCCAGATGCCGAAATCGAAGCCGGCCTCCAACTCCGCGGTGCGCTCCGGCTTGAGCGTCGGGGCGCCGCGCGTGGTCGACGAGGTGAGGCCGCCGATGCCGGCCTGCGTCGGGTTGGTCGAGCCGCCGCCGTAGGCAAACGACGCGGGTGATCCCGTGTAGCTGTCGAGGATCTGGTAGGCGAAGGGTTCGCGCCCCACGGTCCCATACGCGGTGCGCGCCTTGAGGTAGTTGATGAACCCGGAGCCACCGGAGTTCGCGCCGCCGACGAGATTCCAGGCGAGCGAGGCCTTCGGGTAGTAGTTGGTGCGGTCCTTCTTGGGGAAGGTCGACGACTGGTCGGCGCGGAGGGCGACCGTCAGGAAGACCTTGTTCCACAGGTCGGCCTGTCCCTGCACGAAGTAGCCGGCAATGCGTGTCTTGGACTCGAAGTTCTGCGGCTGCAGGTTGCTCGAGACCATGTTGTTGAGCGTGAAGAGCGACGGGTCGATGAACGTCGTTCCCTTCACCTGCACCTGGTTGATGTCGCGCGCATTGAGGTTCTGCCCGACCGTGAGCGACGTATTGAAGTTGGAGTTCCAGGCCTTCGTCGCCGTCGCGATCAGGTTGTGGTCGAGTTCGAGGTAGTTGTACGTCCCCTGCCAGAGCTGCCCGGTGAGCGCGTCACCCGACGACTGCGGGGGGAGTCCCTCGAGGCGCTCGTCCGAGTTGTAGTCGGCGCCTAACGTGTACTTGACCTGGAGCCACGGCAGCGGCTCGTAGTCGACCTGCATGTTGCCGAAGGCGCGCCCCACCTGCGACGTGTTCCGGTCCTCGTTCATTACCCAGAACGGGTTGTCGTACACGCGGTCGTCGGTGGCGTTGGCGGGGTCGGGGTATCGATACGAGCGGTGCAACCCGTCGACCTTGTACGGGAAGTTGTTGAAGTCGGGTGGCGTGCGGGCCAGGCCCAGGAGGAGTCCGTTGAGGTTGTTCCCCTTCTGCACCAGCGCCATGCGGACGTCGCTGTAGGCGAAGTTGCCGCCGATGCGCAGCTTCTCGGTGAGCGACTGCGACGCCTTCAGGCGCAACGTGGAGCGATCGTACCAGGAGTTGGGCGAGTTGATCGTCCCCTGCTGGTCGAGTCGGCCGGCGGAGAGGAAGAACTGGCGACGGTCATCGCCCCCCGAGATCGAGAGCGCATTGTCGAAGACGTGCCCGGTCCGGAAGGCCTCGCCCCAGTGATCGTAGACCGGCGTGGACGACGAGAGCTTCGGCCCCCAGGTGGACGAGGTGGGATAGCACCCCGCCTCCGCACACACCCCAAACGATGCGTCGCCGAACTGCCCACGCCCGTACTGCATCTGCAGCGGGAGGTCGCGGTTGACCTCGTCGAACGAGTAGTTGCTGCGGAGGCTGTAGCGGGTGGCGCCGGCACGACCGCTCTTGGTGGTGATGAGGATGACGCCGTTGGCCGCGCGTGCACCATAGATGGCGGCGGCCGCCGCCCCCTTCAGCACCTCGATCGACTCGATGTCGTTGGGGTTGATGTCGGAGGCGCGGTTCGAGTACGACGTCGAGGCGTCGGCGAACTCCGAGGTCGCGTTGGTCGAGTTGTCGATCGGCGAGCCGTCAACGACGAAGAGCGGCTGCCCATTCCCCTGGATCGTCTTGAGCCCGCGGATGATGATCGTCGAGCCGGCGCCCGGGTCGCCCGCCTGCGCGGTGATGTCGACCCCCGGCGCCTTGGCGGCCAGGGCGTTGACGATGTTGACCTCGTTCGAGCGCATCACCTCGCTCCCTTTCACCGAGTTCACCGTGTTGCCGAGCTTCTCGCTCGTGGTGGTCGTCCCGGCGCCCGTCACGACGACCTCGCCCAGGCGCAGCGGGTTGGATTCGAGGGTGAAGTCCTGCGAGATACTCCCCGCGCGTAGGGTGATCGTGGCCAGGGCCTGCTTGTAGCCGATGGCGCGGACGGCGATGGTGGCGGCCTGGTTGGTGACGCGCGCCGCGGGAACCGTGAGCGTATACCGGCCATCCGAGCCGGTCTGGGTCCCCACACCGAGCGCGCCGATGAAGACACTCGCGTTGGCAATCGGGTTCTGCGCCTCTCCTGTCACTCGCCCGGTGATCGTCGCGCCCTGCTGCGCGCTGGCAACGGTTGGAGTGATGGGGAGGAGTACTGCCAACGCCGCTGCAAACAGACGTTGCGTTTGAGACATGAGGGGGCCTCCTTCCTGGGAAAGCCGTCACGCGGACGGCAGCGAACCACACCGTTACTTTGCCTGCTGCGCGGCACTGACGCGCGCCTCCGACGCGCGCCTCCCGCGCGCCACGGAGAAGAGGGAGCGTTGACGCCACGACCAGGCACAGCGAGCCAGCTGCACGCGCGCCACGCCAGGGTCAGGGAAACAGAAGGCGCAACAGTACGCCTTACCGGGGTTAGGTGTCAACGAAACGTTGCCGGGACGCGTAGACGCATCTTCACTCGATCTTTGTACGCGCGCCAAACAGGAGAGGGGCGCCCCCACCGGGAGCGCCCCTCTCGTCTGTCCGCTCGTGTGCCTGGCGCGCCACGCCAGGCTCGTGCTTCGCTACTTGGTCAGGTCGATCCTGGGCGCCTCGCGCGCCGCCGAGTTCGTCACCTCGAAGTACTCCTTGGGCTTGGCCCCGATGACCTTCGCCGTCACCACCTGCGGGAAGGTCCTGATGTAGCGGTTGTATTGCTCCACCGCGCCGTTGAGGTCGGTGCGGGCGACGGCGATGCGGTTCTCCGTCCCGGTGAGTTCATCCTGCAGGCGAAGGAAGGCCTGGTCGGACTTGATCTGCGGATACGCCTCGACCTGGATCATCAGTCCCTTCATGGCGCCGGTGAGCTGCTCATTGGCCTCGGCCATCTGGCGCGGGTCGCCCTTCTGCACCGCGTCGACCAGCCCCGAGCGCGCGCGCGCCACCTGCGTGAAGACCTCCAGTTCCTGCTTGGCCTGCCCGCGCACCACCTCGACGAGGTTGGGGACGAGGTCGGCGCGGCGTTGCAGCTGGACCTCGATTTGCTGCTTGGCCGCGTTTGCCCGCTCGTCGTACGACTGGATCGTGTTGTAGCCACACGCCGTGAGGACGAGAGGAAGCACCGCAACGAGTCGTCGAGCGCGCATCATGGACTCCTTTTGTAATAGAAGACGAGAAGACAAGAAGACGAGAAGACGAGAGGCCTGCCCCAGCGAAGGCTGGGGACGAGAGGACGAGTGTGGTCAGGCGGGGTAGCCGCCGTCGGCACCGAGGGTCTGCGAGAACGCGTCGAGGTAGCCCACGAGCGACTCGGCGAAGGTGAGATACTGCTCCACCAGCGGCGCAACATCGCGCGGGGTGATGGGGTCATGGCCGCGGTTGTGGCGCACGATGCGCTTGAGGGCGCCCGCGTCGCGCCCGCTCTGCGCGGTGAAGCGGTCGCACACGGCCTCCGAGTCGGTGGGCGGCTCGGCCCCCGTGAGCCGCAACGCGGCGCGCAGCAGGACGAGCATCGCGCTCACGCTCACCTCGAGCAGCTCGAGCAGCGCCTTCTGGTCTCCCGAGGCCTCCATCACCGCATGACGCAGGCGCAACAGCTTGCTCATTGCCTCGTGCTCGAGCTGCAGCCGAAGGTCGGCACGCTCCACCGACACGCCCGTCAGCGGGAGCGTCCCCGCCAGCACCTTGTGGTGCGCCAGGATGTCGGCGTACTCGATGGGGAAGATGTCGGCGCTGCCCAACCACTCGGCGCGCGTCATCGTCAAGGGCGGCGGATTCCCCGCCTCACGCCAGGCACGGGCCGTCGCCCCCTCACGACGCAGCGTCTCCATCGTGATGCGCTGCACCACGACGAGCACGTTGAGGTCGGAGCGCCGGCCGATCGACTCGCCGCGTGCCGCCGAACCGTACAGCGCCACGCCGACGAGATCGTCGCCATAGGCGCCTTGCAACTGTGACACCAGGGTCTCGAGAGTCATCTTTGCTATGTTGGTCCGCCTCACCAGCTCCCGCTGGAGCCGCCACCACTGAAACCGCCGCCTCCACCAAACCCGCCAAAGCCGCCGCCACCGCCGCCACCGCCCCAACTTCCGCCCCCAAACCCGCCGCCCCCCCAATGCGAGTGCCGGCGCCCACGCGACCCGGACAGCGCGTCGGCCACCAGCAGCGCCTGCAGGCACCCACCGCGCCCCCCGCCAGATGCACGCGCCATCGCGCTGAACACGATCAGCAGCACCACCAGTACCACCAGCAAGGCCAGCGGCGAGATCGAGTCGCCGCTCCCCCCCACCCGCTGCACCGTCTGCGGCACGAGCGCCGTATCGAGCTGGAAGCCGAACTCGCGCGCATAGCGCTGCGCCACTTGAAGCGTGATCAGCTCCAGCGCCGACGAATAGTCACGCTGCTGCAGATACGGGATCGCCGCACGACGGATGTCACCCGCCGTGGCATCGGTGATGAATCCCTCCGCCCCCTGCCCTGTCTGGATCGAGATGTAGCCCCGAGCGTCCGAGCTGGTCTCCTTCGGGACCACGAGGATCACCACGCCGGCATTGCGCGACCGTTCACCGATCGTCGCGGCGGCGCCCACCTTCCACTCGCGCCCGATGCGTAGCGCCACATCCCCCACATCGCGACCGGCGATGTCGGGGAGGGTGACCACGACGATCTCTCCCCCCGACTTGACCTTCACATCGAAGATGATGCGATTGATGCGCGCCACGGCGTCGGCCGACAGTGTCCTGGCGGCATCCACCACCATGTCGGCCTGCGTCTGGCTGAACCCTCGGGGAGGAGGCGGGAGGACGACGTCCTGCACAGCCACCACCAGCGACATCGCGAGTGCAAGGAGCCCCATCACGGGCGAGCGTTCTCCTGTACAGCGTGACGCCCGGCGCGTATCGCGTGCGCTCGACGGAGCGCGCACGTGCCGGGCGAAAAGACGGACGCTGCGGGTATGCTAGCCTTACGCAGGGGGCCCGGGTAGGGATTCACCCCTCCCCCTTCGCGGCGGGGACGCCTGCCGGGTGGGGGGCTCCCGCGAGATGCGCTACTTTACCGGGTCGGCGTGCCGTCACCCAACCGCGCGCTCCAGTTCCCGCACTCCAGCACATCACACATGTCGCGTCCCCTCTCCACCGCCGCGCTCGCAGCGCTCCTGGTCGCCGCGCCCTCCCTGGCGTCGCTCGCCGGCTGCAGCGCCAAGCCCGGCGCCGCCGCCGACAGCTCGTCAGCTGCAAAGACCGCCCCGGGCGCCACCGGCGCGACCACCCCCGCGCCGGCTTCCGCCGACCCGCGCGTCACCCGCGCCGACCAGGCCCGCATCCTCGGCGACAGCACCGCCAAGCTCTGGATCGTCGTCGTCAGCGACTTCCAGTGCCCCTTCTGCGGACAGTGGGAGCGCGAAACATCGGCGCAGGTCATCGACGAGTTCGTGAAGACGGGAAAGGCACGCCTCGCCTTCATCAACTTCCCGTTGCAGCAGCACCCCAACGCGCTCCCGGCCGCCGAGGCGGCCATGTGCGCCGGCGCGCAGGGGAAGTTCTGGGAGATGCACGACCGGATCTTCGAGAAGCAGGCAACCTGGAGCCCCCTCCCCGACGCCACCGCCTTCTTCGAGACCGAGGCGGGGACCTTGTCGCTCGATGCAGCGGCGTACAAGGCCTGCATCGGCGAGCACGCGATGCGCGCGATGATCGCCGCCGACGCCGAGCGGGCCCGCAGCGCCGGCGCCAACTCCACGCCGACCTTCTTCATCGGCAACCAGGTCCTGGCCGGCGCCGAGAAGATCGACACATTCCGCAAGGCATTCGCCCAGGCGGAGGCGGCGATTCCCAGGTAAAGGCGACGAGGTGAACCCACTCCTCGGCTGGGCCTACGGCGCGGCGGGCACCTTCGCATCGCTGGCCGCGCGCGTTGCGCCTGCCGGAGAGGGTAAGCTCGCCCGCTCGCTCGTCGCGCGGCGCGGTATCCTCGACCGCTACCGCAGTTGGGGGCGCAGCGGACGCGACGTGTCACGCCCCCTGCTCTGGATGCACGCCCCAAGCGTCGGCGAGGGGCTGCAGGCGCGAGAGATCCTCGAGCGCATGCGCGCGCGCCATCCGGAGGTGCAACTCGCCTACACCTTCTTCAGCCCCAGCGCGGCGCCGTTTGCCGCACGGCTCGACGTCGACTTCGCCGACTACCTGCCGTTCGACACGCTCGCCGCCGCGCGCGCCACACTCGACGCGCTGCGCCCATCGGCGCTCGTCTACGCAAAGCTCGACGTCTGGCCCACCCTCACGCGCGAGGCGCGGCAACGGGGGGTCCCGCTGGGGATGGTAAGCGCGACCGTCGCGCCCGGCTCCTCGCGCACCGGCACGCTGGCGCGGGCGCTCCTCCACGACGCCTACCGCGCGCTCGACCGCGTTGGCGCCGTGGCTTCCGACGACGGCGCGCGACTCGAGGCGTTAGGCGTGCGCGGCGACGCGCTCGAGATCACGGGCGACACGCGCTACGACCAGGTCGCGCGACGCGCGCGCTCGGTCGATCGCGCGTCGCCACTCCTCACACCGCTCTCCGCATCGCCGCGCGAGGCGCCGCGCGACGAGCAACGCGCAGCGTCGCCATCGAGTCTCCGACCCACTCTCGTCGCCGGGAGCACGTGGCCGGCGGACGAGTCTGTCCTCCTCCCCGGATGGGAGCGCGTGCGTGCGCGCGTTGCGGGGGCGAGGCTCATCATTGCTCCGCACGAGCCCACCGAGGGGCATCTCGCCCCCATCGAGGCGTGGGGGCGCCGAACGCACATCGCCGTCGTTCGCCTCGGCGCCGCCGGACAGGAGACGGCGGAGGTGGTCCTCGTCGATCGCGTTGGCGTGCTGGGTGAGCTGTACGCCCTGGCCGACGCCGCCTTTGTTGGCGGTGGCTTCCACGACGCCGGGTTGCATTCGGTCCTCGAGCCCGCGGCCTTCGGCGCGCCGGTCGCGTTTGGCCCGCGCTTCGCCAACGCGCGCGATGCCGTGCTCCTGGCGGAGTGCGGCGGCGGCGCGCCGGTGTCGAACGTCGATGACGCCGAGCAATTGTTCGTGCGCTGGTTAGGCACCAGCGCCGAGCGGCGTGAAGCGGGGAGGCGCGCGCGCGCCCTCGTGGACTCCGGGGTGGGCGCCGCCGACCGTTCGCTCGCGATGGTCGAACGGCTCCTGTCCGCGGCGCGGTGAGCCCCGCGCGCCGCCGCCGCGCCGCCTAACGCTTGAGGCCGGGCGGCGTCCAGACGAGGGAGAGCCCGATTCCGTCGTCACCGAATCGATCGGAGCCGCCGAAGAACGCCGAGCCGCGGATCGCCAGCGCGCGTGTCAGCTCGAAGTTGGCGCCGACGTCGAAGTTGATCCCCACCTGCGATTCCTCGCTCTTGCAGCCGCCGCAGAAGTCGAGCGAGACGCGCGGATGCACGTACGGCGTCAGCGCGAGCCCGCCTTCCAGCGGGAACCGGTGGCCGATCGAGACGCCGACCGGGACGCGCAACGTCGTCTTGTTGCCGAAGGCGAGCCCTGCCCCTGCCGTGAGGAGGAAGTCGAGCGGGACGTCCGGCGTCGACTTGGTCAGCTGGTAAGCGTACTGCCCGCCGATGAAGGCCACGTTGTCCACTCCCTTGGCCTCGGGGTCGGCGATCCCGAAGTCGAGCGAGAGCTGCGCGCGGCTCCCGAACCCTTCGCGCCACTGGAACAGGACGCTCGTCCCGGCGTCGCGCCCATCGGCGATGCCGAAGTTGAACTCGCGCGTTGCCGTGACCGGCGGCTGGAACGAGGGGTAGGCCCATGCCTGCGCCGAGAGCTGCGTGGGGGAGAGCACGATGAGGGCGGCCGCGACGGCGAGTGCGGCGGAACGGATCGCGCGCATGCGCGGGTGTGACGGGCAGGTCGTTCGATGCATGACGAGTCCTCGGGCACGGGCGGTAGGCGCCCGCATGGTGCGGAAGAACCCACGCAAGGCCACGGCTGTCGTTGGCCGGCACGACTCAGCGCCGAACGGCAGCACGCGGTCCGCGAGGGACGAGCGCCCTGTCATACGCCACAGGGGACCGGAAGATTCGTCAGGCACCACCACCAATGACAAGCGCCGGCGCGCATCATCGCGCGCACGCCGGCCGTGCTCCACACAGGCGCTGCTGCGCCCGTCTGCGTCAGCGCACGATCTGTCCGCGCAGCTCGCCCCCGGGAAACCGGCGCGTGTGCACGTTGAGGTATGCGGTCCCGGCGCGCATGCGAGACAGTAGCGAGTCCATCGAGAAGGCGCCGCTGAACGTCCCGCTACGCGTGAGAAAGCCGTGCCGGAACGCCCCGTCGATGCGGCCGGTCACGGGGCCGCCGAAGGTGAAGACCATGATTGGCCCGGCAGCGTTGGCGTCGCCGGCGTGGATGTGCGACGCGGTGATCGAGTCCCCCGAGACGTACATCAGGAACTCGACCGAGTCCTTGTTGAGCACCGTGATGACGGCGCTTCCCGAGGCGGTGGTGGTCACGGGATTCGGGCGCTCGGCGACGCCGGTCAGCGCCAGGACGTAGCGCTCGGGTTCGGGGGCGGTGGAGTTGTCGTCGTCGCACGCCGAAATCGCGGCGACGACCACGAGCGTCAGCGGGGCCAGTGTCAGGAGCTTACGGGAGAGGGGCATGCGGGCCTCGGCGTGGCTGATGGATGTGCGCGAAACTGCAATCCTCCGTTGGCGCATGCCACGCGCGCGCGGCCAAGGGGAGGATCGGGGCGGTAAACGCCACGTTCCGCGCGGTGGAGACGGACGGGATCGGCACGGCTTCCGCGGGGTATACTTCAGGAACAACGCCAAGCCGCTCGCATTGCGTGCGGCGATGACCGGTTCCCCCAACTCGCGAACGCCCATGCACGCCTCGTTGCGCACGGCCGCCTTCATGCTCGCCAGCGCCCTTCTCCCGACCATTGCGAAGGGGCAGGACGCCGGTGCCTCCACCGAACCGAAGCGGGTTCGATGGTCGGGCAACTTCACTCCAGTCCAGGTGCGCTCGTCGAACGTCGCCATGCGCTCGCAGTCGCGCATCTACGGCACGGTGTCGCTTGTCTCGCTCCCCGACAACAAGGATCGCGCCCAGGTGCGCATCAACTTCACCAGCCAGTCGGGCGCCAACTCCTACACCGCGCAGTGGGCGCTCGTGCAGGGGCGGTGTGGGTCGGGGAGCCTTCCCATGGCGGCCATCGACATCTTTCCCATCATCGAGGTAGGCGGCGACGGACGCGCGCAACTCGACACCGAGCTTTCGCTCACCCTCCCCGAGAGCGGGGAGTACCACGTCAACGTCTACGTGGGTGGGCAGGAGCTGAGCAACGTCATCACCTGCGCGAACCTCAAGCGCTGACGAGCGCGCGCTGCCGCCGCATGCCGCGCGGTTGTCCAGGCGCCTAACGCGAAGGGCGCGTCCCCCGCTGGGAGACGCGCCCTTCGTTGTCCTGCCGGTGCTGCGGTGCGCTACTTCTCGATCTTCATCGTCGTCCCGGTGCGCAGCTTGCGACGCATCGCTGCGATGTCCTCACGCGCCACGCCCAACGCCTGGTCGAGCGCGCGCCCGAACTCCTCGCCCACGTACTTGTCGGGGAGGCCCACACCACCAAAGGTGTAGATCGGGAGGCGGAGGATTTCGAGTTCCTTCGCCGGCACCGGAAGGTGGCGCAACGTCCCCGCCTGGAGGCGGTCGGTGCGCCGTGCATCGTACAGTTCGATGCCGCTGGTGTTGAATAGCTCCACCTGCCGCTCGTAGTT
Source organism: Gemmatimonadaceae bacterium (assembly GCA_020852815.1). Taxonomy (NCBI): domain Bacteria; kingdom Pseudomonadati; phylum Gemmatimonadota; class Gemmatimonadia; order Gemmatimonadales; family Gemmatimonadaceae; species Gemmatimonadaceae bacterium. The sequence goes on from JADZAN010000014.1 coordinate 63,127, forward strand.
GAGCTTCGTGATCAGCGACGCCGCCCCGTCGGCCGCGGTGGCCGCCGGGAGGTTGCCGCGTCCCACGCGGGTCTTGTTGATGAGCGTCGCCGCCTTGGCGAGATCGCCATTGCTGCGAATGAGCCCCTCGGCCCACAGCAGGTCGTTCTCGGCGCCCAGGATGAGCGGCGCCGGCCCTTCACCCGACGTCGGTGACGTGCGGGCGTGAAAGCGATAGCGCTTGTGCGAGTACGGGCTCTGCATGAAGAGGCCACGTGCCGGGTCGCCGATCACGGCGCCGTGGTACTGGAAATCGCTGGCGAAACGCGCGTCGGCCGACGTTCCGGCGGGCGGCATCGTCCCCGTGTACTTCGACGGCGAGTTGGGGTCCATGACGTTGATCAACCGCATGTCGACGCGCAGCCACGTCGGCTCGTTGTTGTAGTACACGAACAGCGAGCACCAGTTGTTGCAGTCATCGCCCACGACGTTGATGTCGATCGGAGTCCCGGTGGTGCCGGTGATCCCCTTCTCGGCGTACGACACGACCTTGGCCCAGTTCACCGTCGCGTTGTCCGCCGCGGTGCGCGGCGTGTAGGCGAGGAGGCGGGCCGCCATCGTGTTCGAGAGGCGGTTCAGGATCGACGAGCTCAGCACGCCGGCCGACAGCGGCAGGACGGTGGGCTCGTACGTGTAGCTGGTTCCGTTCAGCGACGCGATCAGCGCGTCCCACTTTGCCAGCGCGGTGGTGGCGACCTCGGTGTACTTCTTGAACGCCGGCGTCTGGCCCGTGGAGGTCTCGTCGACGACGAACGCCTGGTCGAACAGGAGGGCGAGGTCGGTGAGCGAGGCCGCCTGCGAGAAGGCCGCGAGCGCCTTGTACTTCGCTGTCTCGCCGTTGGGTACCTCGACGTTGTTGGCGATGGCGATGAGCACGTCGTTCGCGGCGCCTAACGTCCCGTAGTATCCATCCCACGGGTTCTCGGTCACGGCGCGGTCACCGCCGGCCGAGTTGTTCACGTACGCGGCACGTGGCTCCAGGTTGTTGAAGCGCATGCCGAAATTGCCGAAGTTGGCCGTCCCCATGTCGGCCGTCACCGACATCATGAGCCACGGCTCGACGTCGGTCATGGAGAGGTACCACGAGTTCACCGTGGAAATCGCGATGTTCTTGACGTCTTCCCCGGAGGCCAGCGCGCGCTTGATGTCGGGCTGGTTGGGGTTCGTCACATCGAGGTCCGCGCACGCCCCCGCCGCGAGCAGCGAGGCGACGCCCAGGAACCTCAGGGTCTTGATGTATCGCATCATGTGTTGGGCTCGAGGGTGGCGGATCAGAACTGGAGCTCGATCTGGCCGGTGAACGTGCGGAAGTTCGGGTACCGGAAGCCGTCGATGCGGAAGTTGAAGTCGCCGCCCGCCGTCACTTCAGGATCGAACCCGGTGTACTTCGTCCACGTGAACACGTTGCGACCGATGAACGCCACCTTCGCCCCCTTGATGGTGCGGTTGAGCCCGAACTTCGACAGCAGGTTCGAGTTCAGGTTGTACGCCACCGAGAGTTCGCGCAGACGCGCATACGAACCGTCCTCGACGAAGTGGTCGTTGGCCACGAGGCCGTTGTAGAGCCCGGCCGAGTAGAAGGCCAGCGGACGACGCTCGGACATCGGGCGCCCGGACTGGTCCTGCGTCCCGTGCCGCTCGTCCTGGTACATCCACTGCTTCGTGAAGTTGTAGATGTCGCCGCCCTTCACGCCGTCGAGCAGCGCGTAGAAGGTGAGGCTCTTGTAGCGGAGGTTGTTCGCCCACCCGAAGGTGAAGTCGGGGTTCACGTCGCCAATCACGTGCTGCGTCGCGCCCGCTGCGTTCACGTAGGCAATGGGCGCCTCGGTCGTCTTGCCGAGGTTGGCCGCGCGCACGAGGTAGCCGTCGGAGTTCACGACGTAGTCGGCGGGGTTGGCGCTCGCGTTGGCCGGGTTCTCCTTGAGCTGCTCGAAGCTGCGCACCCACCGGGTGCCATAGATGATCCCCAGCTTCTCGCCGCTCTTGTAGTAGAACACGTCCTGCCCCTGCGCGCCGGTGGCGTTGCGACGGAACGGCGCGGCCTCCATGTGGTCGATCTTCTGCCGCGTGTTGTCGCCGGTGAGCGAGAACGAGTAGGAGAAGGCATCGGTGTCGATGACGCGCGTCTGCAACGACACTTCCCACGTCTGCGCGCTCACGTCGGCCGCGTTTTGCACCTGGCGGAGGAAGCCGCCAGACTGCGCCAGCGACAGCGGCACGGAGAGGAAGGCCCCCTTCGTCAGGCGGTCGGCACGCACCACCTCGAGGTCGAACCGGTCGAGGAACTGCACGTTGAGGCCGTACTCGTTCTCCGTCTGGATCGCCGGCTTGAGGTTCCGGTTGCCCAGTTGCTGCTTGGAAATCTGCCCGCCCGACAGCGAGTACGTCTCGTACTGGTCGGTGAAGTCGGGGCGGAGTCCCGCCGTCCCGCGCGCCGCGCGGATCTTCAGCTCCTGCACGCCAGGCAGCTTGAAGTCCTCGCTGATGCGGTAGGCGCCCGCGATACGGTAGAAGTCCTGCCAGCGCTCGTTGGGCCCGAACAGCGACGACCCGTCACGACGATACAGCGCGTCGATGATGTAGCGATCCTTGAAGTCGAACGCCTGCGCCACCATGTAGTTGATCGTGCGCTGCGTGTTCATCCCCGAGGAAATCGCGTTCTGCGTCGGGTCCAGCGCGTCGAGATCCGGCACCTGCGACACGGTCAGCTTCGACCCCTGCGCGTTGTTGCTGATGTTGTCCAGCGTCTCGCGCAGGTACGTCACGCGAGTCGTCGACAGCAGGTTGTTGAACAGGAGCTTCTTGGTCGTCGCGTTGAACTGGAGGTTCTCGGCCAGGTTGTTGTTCGACCCGTTGCTGAGGAAGCCCGTCGTGGCAACGCCGCCCTCGTTCAGGTAGCCGCGATACTGGTACGTGCGGCTGCGGATGTTCGCGCGGTCGGTCCCGTAGTTGGCATCCAGGTTGAGCCAGCTGAACGGACGATAGCGCAGCGCGAAGGACCCCAGGATGCGCTCACGGCGCAGGCTGTAGTCGTTGTTCTTGAGCCCCCACAGCGGATTGCCGCGCGCGTTCTTCGCCTTCGTGTCCGGAAGGAGCGGGAAGTACGGAACGTCGCTCACCGTCGGGTTCGGGTTCTTGAGGTCGATGTCCGGCGGCGCCTGCAACAGCGCGAACCATCCGTCGGTGCTCGTTGGGTCGTAGTCGTTGTTGTTCAAACCGTACGTGAACGACGCCGAGAAATCGGCCTTCGCGCCTAACGCCTGGTCCACGTTGAGGCGAAGGTTCTGGCGGTGCTGCCCCGACGTGAACGGCAGGATCCCCTGGTTGTGGTCCGTCGTGAACGACGAGTTCAGGTTCGTGCTCCCGCGACGAAGCCCGAGCTGGAAGTTCTGCAGGTAGAACGAGCCATCCTGCAGCCACGTCTCCAACTGGTTGCGCCAGGCATCCGGGCCGGTGGCCGGATACGCGTTGTCGGCAATCCCGTCCGGATCCAGCACGCGCTGACCACCCGTCGTCGTCTGGATCGACCCGTCGGCGTTGAGCGCGAAATTGTGATGCTGGCTGAGCGGGACAAACTTGTACACGCCCGACTGCCCGTACTCCGAGCGCGACGAGAACGAAATCTTGTTGTCCTGGAGGTTCTTGCCGCGCTTGGTCGTGATGTTCACGACGCCGTTGGCCGCGTTCGAGCCGTAGAACGAGGCGGCGGCGGCGCCCTTCAGCACCTCCACGCTCTCGATGTCGTTGGCGTCGATGTCGGCCAGCGAGTTCGTGGTGATCACGCCGTCGACCAGGACGAGCGGGTTGTTGTTCCCGACCGAGAGGTTGGTCGACCCGCGCAAACGGATCGTCGGGGCAGCGCCAGGATTCCCGGTGCCAATCGCGATACGCGCCCCGGAGACCTTCCCCGCAAGCGCCGCCAGCGGCGACGACGCGGGGACCTGCTTGATCTGGTCCTCCGACAGGCGCCCGACCGACATCGCCGTCTTCTTCACCGAGACGGCCTCGGCGACACCCGTCACCACCATTTCCTCGAGGCGGAACGGGTCGGTCTTGAGCTCGAAGTTCTGCGTCTGCGTCCCCGTACTCAGCGTGATCTGCCGGCTGATGGGGGTATACCCGATGAAGCGGGCGGTCAGCGTCACACGCTGCCCGTTGGCCTGCGACTCGGGGATCGAGAACTGGTACACGCCGTTCGTGCCGGACGTCGTCCCGGCGTTGAGCGAGGGGATCAACACGTTGGCGCCAACGATCGGCTGGCCTTCCGTGGTGGTCACCCGCCCGGAGATCGTGGCCGCCTGCGCAAACGCCTGTACCGGGAGCCCAACGAGCAGGGCAACGGCAAAGGCACGCGCCAGAGCGCCCTTCAGGGCTGGCATGCTTCGCATGATGTCTGGAGATACTGGTGTGGGGGGGTAGTGCTTTCCGAACCACCTGCGTTCGCTGTGACAGATCAGCGCGTCCGGTCCTCCTATCCCAAGGGGTGAACGTCCCATCACCTACCCGTTCAGGCAGGGATCAAGACCCGACGAAGCTTGGATGCGGAATTGGCTACGTCAAGAGGAAGGTTGGATATCGTGAAGGGTCTATCCCGCTACCCAACAACGACTTGCACGCGGGTTTGTATACAGTCGCCACCGCGCCCGTTCAGTTTGCGACCGCCCAGCGTCGTCGGCACTTGCACCTTCTTTGTCCCTCCGTGTGGACGGGCCGGCACCACTTTCCTCGCTTCGGCGGCCGGAGAATCAACCGTGGCGACGGCTCGAGGGGACGCGCCGACGAACGCGCTGCCCGCGGAGCAGCGCGCGGTTAGCGCCTGGCGAACGGAGCTTCAGCGAGGCCGCGGGTAGATGAACTCGATCGGGAGCTGCACGACCTGCGGGACACTCACGCCGCGCCGGCGCGCAGGGAGAAAGCGGGCCTGCACGAGCGCCTGGCGCGCCGAGAGCGAGAAGAGCGGATGGGTCGACGCGACCACCCCAAGCGTCTCCGGAACCACCGCCCCCGTGGTATCGACCACGAACTCCGCCAGGACCCGCCCGCTGCGGCGCTCACGATAGAGCGGGATCGGATACTCCGGGGCGAGCGCGCCGTCGGGGAGTGCCACCGCCGTATCGACCTGACTCGCCGTGAAGGCCTCGCCGCGACGTACCAACCCCTCGAGGTCGACCGCGGCGCGTGCATCGACAACGGCGGCAGGATCGGGCGTCCGCTTGCGCGAGCGGAACGGCGACGACCAGATCGCCACCACCCCGCATCGATCCAGGTTGCGAGGACCGGCGAACTCCGCGGGAACGGTCGCCGATCCGGAGTACACCTCTATCCCCTCCACCATCCCCGGATCGATAGACTCGAGGTCGAACTCAGCGGCCGTCGCTGGCATCCCGTCCAGGAATACCAGTGGGGCGCACGGAGAGCCGCGGATCCGGACCGCCTTCTGGATGGAACCGATCGGGCGGATCCTGACGCCGGGAACCTCGCGCAGCAGGTCGGTGAACGAGAACGAGTGCGTGCGTTCGATCCGCTCGCGCGAGATGAAGTGCCCGATCTTGCGGTCGCGACGCTCGTAGAAGCCGGCCAGGCGCGATTCGAATGCGTCGGAGCGCGCCAGGACTGCAATCGGCGCCAGGAGGGTCACCACCTGCACGAGCTGGATCTCGACGTCGGTAAGCCCGCCAGCCGGAACTTCGAGATCCATCACCGTCGGCCGGAAACCCAGGCGCCTGATTCTCAGGCGCGCGCTCCCGACGGCGAGCCCGTGCAGCGCATAGCTCCCATCCTCACCGGATATCGCCCGCTGCTCGCTCCCATCGACGCCCACCTCGGCGCCGGCGATCGCCAGCCCGAGGGTGTCGCGCACATGTCCGCTCACCGCCGCGCCCTGCCCCCACACGGGGGTGGTGTGCACAAGTGGCAGGAGCAGGCAGGCGACGAGCACGCAGCGACCGGTGAACGCGCGAAGCTCATGGCGCTCGCCGAACTGGCGGCGCCACGGGAGCGCAAGCGACCGACGCAAGACGGGAGGAGGGGGACGCATCGTCGTGAGGAGGGGCCTCGCACTCACGATACGTCGGCGAGCGCTGGCGCGATACTCGAAGCTCTCTCACGAATGGTCGCCGGTGCGCTGCCGAATGGCGGGCGCTGCCGCGTGGCGGGGGCGGCCGCGCCGCGCGCACCGCGCCTGTTGCCGCGCGGGTTTAGGGTGCGCCTAGCGCGCGAGACCGATCGCCGCCATCCAACCCGCCAGCCCCGGATACCGCGGGTCGATCCTGGCGAGAGTAAGCGCCGTCGCGCGCGAGCGCTCCAGGTCGCGGGCGAGTCCGTAGGCGAGGGAGAGCTGGTACAGCGCCGCCGTGTTTGTCGGCTCGATGCGCACGGCCTGCTCGAGGAGCGGGATCGCCGCCGGCACGTCCTTGCGCTGCAGCAGCAGTTGGGCGAGCGCCAGCGCTCCCGCGCTCGACGGTTCCAGCTGCAACGCCTGGCGCAGCGCCTGCTCGGCCTCGGCGGTTCGTCCTTCCTGCTGCAGCGCCCCGGCCAGGAGCCGGCGCGGGAACTCGGCCACGGGCTGGTCGCGAACCAGGCCGCGGTACTCCCACGCGGCGGAGTCAGGGAAGGCGCGCCGCCGGTACGCTTCGGCAATCCGCAGTTTGGCTTCCTCCCACCGCACCCCGCCGCGCGAGACCATGAGCGCGAGGCTGTCCAACAGGGAGGCAGGACGATACGTGGCCCGATAGTCCACCTGCCGGGCCGCGGGCACAAAGGGCCAGCGCCCCACGATCGTCTGCACCGTGTGATGCGCAATGCGCTCGTCGAACGGCGTGAGCGCGGCTCCCCGCTGGTAGGCGTCCCACCCCCTGAACCGCGTCCTGTCGGCGCGGTGCCCCAGGAACGATGCCGAATCCAGCGCCTCGAAGAACGCGCGTGCGAGAAGCGTCACGCCGGCGCGCGTCGGGTGCACGTGCTCCAGGAAGAGTCCGCCCCCCGGGAGCCCGCCGCTCGCCTGCTCGAAGCGCTCGGCCACGGGGACGTACGTTGCTCCGCCAGCGCGCGCCGCCGACTGCACCGTCGCCGTGAATGCGCCGGGGGCGCGAAAGCGCACGACGTCGAGATCGCGGGCACGCGGCAACGCCGTCCGTGCCGCCGCGCTGTCGCCTCGCTCGAGCGCCTCGTGCCCGGCGCGGTATGCCGAGTCGGCGGCGCCGTTGGCCGGCGAGGCAAAGGGCGCCTGGTCGCGCACGTTGCTGGCCAGGCTGCCGACAAACACTGGAATGCCGGCCGCGCGGAACGTGGAGAGCACCGCCGCGAGGTTGTCGGCAAACTGCTCGCGCCCACGCGCGTACGTGGGGCTCCCCTCCGGCACCTCGCGATCACGCGCCAACACCTCCATGAATGACGGCGCGGAGTCGGCCGCCGCTGCACCGCCACGCGACAGCAGTCGGCGCAGCGCCATCCCCAGGCGGAACCGCTGGATGGCCAGCGAGGCGCGCGCCAGCCACGGCGCACCTCCTCCGCTCCTCGAGGCCGCCCCCATTACGCCGTAGTACTCGTTGTGTCCGGCGTAGATGAGCACGGCGTCCGGGCGCTGCGCGGCGACCTCGCCGGCAAGGTCGCGCAGGGTGACACTGTTGGTGGCGGCAATGCCGAGGTTGATCACCTCGACCGAATCGGCGGGGAGCACGTCGTGCAACGCGTCGCGCAGCAGGCGCGAGAACGTTCCGTTGCGCGGATAGGGGAAGCCGGCGGTCGTCGATTCCCCCATCACGAAGAGGCGAAAGCCGTTGGCGGGCTTGTCGCGCGCGAAGAACTCGGCGGGGGGCGCGGGGGCGGCCGACGCGGTCGGGAAGTAGCGCTCGCCGATGCGCGGGTTCGCGACGAGGAGCGCGCCGTCGCCGATGAGTGCGGGGACGAAGAGCGGGAGCGCATCCTCCGGGCGCAGCAGGCGCAACGCGCCTTCCACGCCGGCGAGGCACAGGAACGGCGCCAGCACGGTGACGGCGAGGAAGATCCGCCGGCGTCGCGCCGAGAGCGGCGCCGAGCTCGGCGCGCCCGCCGGGCCACCGGTTGCAGCCGACGGAGCCGACGGGCGCGCGGGCTTTCCCTTGCGGCTCAAAAGATCGAGTAGATGAAGGGGGCAAGCGCCGAGCCCTGCGCCGCCATCAGGACCGCCCCCGACGCGAACAGCACGACGAGGAGGGGGAGCAGCCAGAGTTTCTTGCGCTCCCGCATGTAGGCCCACAACTCGCGCATCACCTGCCACATGGCGTACCGCGATCCCGGCCGGGGGGAAAATCGACGCGCCGACCTCGTGCGAGGCCGGCGCGTGCACACTGCGGAGTTACACCTGCGTTGCCTTCTCCGTCACCACGCGCACCTGGTTGTCCACGACCTGCAGGAAGCCGCCTTCCACCTCGAAGCTCCCCCTGGATCCATTGCTCCCCAGGCGCAGCGTCCCCTTCCCCAGGAGCGTCATCATGGGCGCGTGCGAGGTAAGGATCCCCACCTCGCCGTCGAACGCGGGGGCGACGAGCGAATCGACCTCCCCCTCGAACAGCGTGCGCTCCGGCGAGATCACCGAGACCGTGAGCATCGTTAGGCCTTGGCCAGGCGCTCGGCGTTCTTGACGATGTCGTCGGCGCCGCCGCACATGAAGAACGCCTGCTCCGGGTACTGGTCAAACTCGCCGTTGCACAGGCGCTCGAACGAGGAGATGGTCTCGTCCAGCTTCACGTACGCCCCCTTCATCCCCGTGAACTGCTCGGCCACCGCGAACGGCTGCGACATGAAGCGCTGCAGGCGGCGCGCACGACCCACCACCTTCTTGTCGTCCTCGGAGAGCTCGTCCATGCCGAGGATGGCGATGATGTCCTGGAGTTCCTTGTAGCGCTGCAAGATGCGCTGCACTTCGATGGCGACCTTGTAGTGGCGCTCGCCGATGAACTGCGGATCGAGGATGCGCGACGACGAGTCGAGCGGATCGACCGCGGGGTAGATCCCGAGCTCGGTGATCTTGCGGTTGAGCACGACTGTGGCGTCGAGGTGGGCGAAGGCCGTGGCCGGCGCCGGGTCCGTGAGGTCGTCGGCCGGCACGTAGATCGCCTGCACCGAGGTGATCGAGCCGTTGCGCGTCGAGGTGATGCGCTCCTGCAGGTCACCCATCTCGGTGGCCAGCGTGGGCTGGTAGCCCACCGCGCTCGGCATGCGCCCGAGGAGCGCCGAGACTTCCGATCCCGCCTGCGTGAAGCGGAAGATGTTGTCGATGAAGACGAGCACGTCGGCGTTCTCGCGATCGCGGAAGTACTCGGCCACCGTGAGCCCCGAGAGGCCGACGCGAAGGCGTGCACCTGGCGGCTCGTTCATCTGCCCGTAGATGAGGGCAACCGAGTCGAGGATGCCCGCTTCCTTGAACTCGAGGTAGAGGTCGTTCCCCTCACGCGTGCGCTCGCCCACGCCGCAGAAGACCGACTTGCCGCCGTGCCCCTTGGCGACGTTGTTGATCAGTTCCTGGATGACGACCGTCTTTCCCACGCCGGCGCCGCCAAAGAGCCCGATCTTGCCGCCCTTCACGAACGGGGCGATGAGGTCGATGACCTTGATCCCCGTCTCGAAGATCTGCGTCTTGGGTTCGAGGTCGACGAAGTCCGGTCGCTTGCGGTGGATCGGCCAGCGCTCCACCGACGCCGGGATGTCGGCGCCGTTGTCCACCGGCTCGCCGAGGACGTTGAGGATGCGCCCTAACGCGGGAGCGCCGACCGGGACCGAGATCGCGGCGCCGGTATCGATCGCGTCCATGCCGCGCACCACGCCGTCGGTCGTCGACATCGCGACCGCGCGCACCTGGTTGCGCCCGATGTGCTGCTGCACCTCGGCCACGACGCGGATCGGTTCACCCGAATCCGTCTTGCCGCGGATCTCGAGCGCGTTGTACAGCTCGGGGAGGGCGTCGGTATCGAACTCCACGTCGACGACGGGGCCGATGACCTGGACGATCCGACCGACGGTCTGGGGGGCAGCGGGAGCGGACATAGCGCGAGAAGACGAGAGGACGAGAAGACGAGAAGACGAGAAGACGAGAAGACGAGAAGACGAGAAGACGAGGGACGGACGTTCTGTTGCGTTAGGGCGAGGGTGGCGAGTTCAGCACTCTTCCGGGCGTCGGGTCGCGTGAGGTGGCCGCGAGGCGGCGCTCCCGTCCCCCGTCCGCCCTTCTATTCCAGTGCGGCTGCGCCGCCCACGATTTCCGCGATTTCCTGCGTGATTTGCGCCTGACGGGCACGGTTGTACGTGCGGCGATAGACGGAGAGCAGCTCGGTCGCGTTGTCGGTGGCGTTCTTCATGGCCGTGCGCCGGGCGCTGTGCTCGGCGGCGGCGGTTTCAACCAGCGTGCGATAGACCGCGTTGCGCACGTACGACGGGAGCAACTCGGTGAGGATCTCCTCGGCCGAGGGAAAGAGCAGGTAGTCCGGCGCGGCGCCCGTGCGCTTGGGCGGGACGACGGGGAGGACCTGCGCCGTGGTCGGCGGCGTGGAGAGGGCGGACTTGAACTGGGCGTAGACGACGTAGACGGCATCGAGCGATCCGTCGATGAAGCGCGCCATCAGCGCGTCGACGAGCGATGCCGCATCGGCCGACGACGGGCGGTCGCTGATGTCGGTGCGCGCCACCGCCATCGCCTCGCCCACATAGCGGAAGAAGCCGATCCCCTTGCGCCCCGAGACGTGCAGCTCGGTCTCGATCCCCTGGGCACGCAGGCGTTGCAGCTGCGAGCGCGCTTCCTTGATGAGGTTCGAGTTGAAGGCGCCGGCGAGGCCGCGGTTGGAATTGATCAGGATCACCGCCGCCTTGCGCGGCCTCGACGGCTGGCGCAGTAGCGGGAAGCGCTCCGCCAGTTCGGGGGTGTACAGCGACGAGATGACGTCGGACAGCGCGTTCGCGTAGGGACGCGCCGCCTGCACGCGATCCTGCGCGCGCTTCATCTTCGACGTCGACACCATCTCCATGGTGCGCGTGATCTTCCGCGTGTTCTCGGTCGTGCGGATGCGCGCCTTGAGTTCGCGACCTTTGGCCATGGCTTAGAAGACGAGATGACGATGGGACGAGGGAACGAGCGGTACCACTAGCGCGCAACCTTCTGGTAGGCGTCGATCCCCGCCTTCAACGCAGCCTCGGTCTCCTTCGACATCTGCTTCTCCTTCCGGATCGCCTCACCCACCTGCGGGTACTGGGCAGCCATGAACTCGAGGAAGCCGCGCTCGAAGTCGCGCACCTTGGCGACGGCGATGTCGTCGAGGAAGCCGTTCGAGACGGCGTAGATGATCATGACCTGGTGCTCGACCGGCATCGGCGAGTACTGCGGCTGCTTCAGGACTTCCACGGTGCGGGCGCCGCGCTCGAGCTGCTTCTTGGTCGCGGCGTCGAGGTCCGACGCAAAGGCGGCGAAGGCCTCCAGTTCGCGATACTGCGCGAGGTCGAGGCGGAGGCGCCCAGCCACGGAGCGCATCGCCTTGATCTGCGCCGAGCCACCCACGCGCGACACCGAGATGCCGGCGTTGATCGCGGGGCGGATGTTCGCGTAGAACAGGTCGGTCTCGAGGAAGATCTGCCCGTCGGTGATCGAGATGACGTTGGTCGGGATGTACGCCGAGACGTCGCCGGCCTGTGTCTCGATGATCGGGAGCGCGGTGAGCGAGCCACCCGGCTTCTTGATCGTCTTGCCGTCGACCACGCCCGAATCCTCGCGGAGCTTCGCGGCGCGCTCGAGCAGGCGCGAGTGGAGGTAGAAGACGTCGCCCGGGAAGGCTTCGCGTCCCGGCGGGCGGCGAAGGACCAGGGAGAGTTGGCGGTAGGCGGCGGCCTGCTTGGAGAGGTCGTCGTATACGCACAGCGTGGCCTGCCCTTCCTCGTACATGAAGTACTCGGCCATCGCTGCCCCCGTGTAGGGGGCGATGTACTGCATCGGCGCCGGATCCGACGCGGCGGCGACGACGACGATCGTGTAGTCCATCGCGCCGTACTGGCGCAGCTTCTCCACGACCGAGGCGACCGTGGAGGCCTTCTGGCCGATGGCGACGTAGACGCAGGTGACGCCCTGCCCCTTCTGGTTGATGATCGTGTCGATCGCGATGGCGGTCTTGCCGGTGCCGCGGTCGCCGATGATGAGTTCGCGCTGGCCACGCCCGATGGGGATCATGGCGTCGATGGCCTTGATCCCCGTCTGCAGGGGCTCCTTCACCGGCTGCCTAACGATGATGCCGGGGGCCGGCGATTCCACCAGCCGGGTGTACGGCGTGTCGATCGCTCCCTTGCCGTCGATCGGGCGCCCGAGCGCATCGACCACGCGCCCCACCAGGGCCGGCCCCACTGGGACCTCGAGCACGCGCCCGGTGCGTCGGACCTCGTCGCCTTCCTTCAGCTGCAAGTAGTCGCCGAGGATGACGGCGCCGATGTTGTCCTCCTCGAGGTTCAGCGTCAGCCCGGTGACCTTGTTCCCGGTCTCCGACGACGTGATCTCGAGCATCTCGCCCGACATCGCCTTGCGCAGGCCGTAGATGCGGGCGATGCCGTCCTTCACCTCGAGGACGGTCCCCACTTCCTCGACATCGAGCGCATGCAGGTCCGCCGCCTCGATTTCGCGGAGGAGAATGTCCTTGATTTCGCCGGGACGAAGGATGGTATCGGAAGCCATAACGAGATCGGGGGCGTAGAAGGATCGAATTGACTCAGGTACAGCTTGTGAAAATTATCACAAGGCTTGTCGGCATTCAAGCGAATCAGTAACCGCATTTGGGGTCAGAGTCACCGAACCAAATTCTCGGTGACTCTGACCCCAATTTGGCCGGCCCCGATTTGGCGCCCCATTCTGGCTCCAATCTCCCCCCCGCCCTCAGTTCACCCCACCCAGGCGCCCCCGTGGCACCGGACGGCTCCGCGCCTCTGGGCCCCGCGCATTTGGGGTCAGAGTCACCGAACCACATTCTCGGTGACTCTGACCCCAAATTGGCGGACCCCGAATCGGCGCCCAAAACTGGCTCCAATCGTCCCCCCCCCCCCCGCCCCGCCCCCTCAGCTCACCCCGCCCCTGCGCCCCCGCACCGCCGGTCGGCTCCGCATCCGTCCGTGTGCGAATCGCTCGAACAGGTCCACCGTCCGCAGTCGCGCCAGCGACGACGGGCGGATCCCTACTATGCGCTGCGAGGTCGTGCTCAGGTGCGACGACGAGGCAAACCCCAGCACCCGCGCCACATCCCCCACGTCGTAGCCCGGGTTCTTCGACAACTCGGCGGCGGCGGCGAGGCGCACCAGGTCTATCACGCGCTTGAGGTTGGGAACCCCCGCCGCCCCGAATGCCCGCGACAGGTGCTCGCGCGTGACCCCCAGCTCCGCCGCCACCTCGTTCGTGTGGATCGGACGCCCGGCGTGCCCCACCAGCACTCGCCACGAGTCGAGCCGCAGCGGCGTGTCCACCCGCAGCGATTCTGGCGGGACGGCCAGCGCATTCGCGAAGCGGGACGTGAACGCCCTCGGCGTCACCAGCTCCCGCAGCACGTGGTCGTCCACCCCCTCCACCAGCACCTCCGCGAAGTCGTACGCCGCGGCGCGCGCAGCAAGAGCGGCGTCGTTGGCCCGGAGCGGCGTGAGGGCAAAGAAGGGGGCACTCGGGAACTCGCGCGCCATGTCGACGGCAAGCATCACGTCCTCGGTCGCCCCCGCGAGATCGACGATGGCGGCGTCGACGAGCGAGGTACGGAAGCCGCGCTCAAACTCGCGAATGTTCCGCGCCAGCGTGAGTCGCGTGCGCCGGCGCGGGAAGGCGTCCTTCACCACCGCGCGCGCACGGTCGCGCGTGGCGAGTACGACGACGGCCAGGGGGACGACACTCTTCACGCGCGCTTCCGCCGGCGACATGTGGGTCAGGAAGCGGCTGGAGGGATGACGGAATCGTCGGCGGAATGCGTCTCGGCGACGATGCGCTCGTATGCCCGCTTGAGGACAGCGCGCGCATTCTCGTACGACACCAGCTCCGTGGCGCGATCGATCGGCTCCCACCGACAGGCCGTGATCCCCTCGTCGCGCTGGGGGAAGGTGACCGCGGTTGCCGACTCCATCAGGTAGAAGTGGCAGACCTTGTGGATCAACCGCCCGCGAAAGCGGAAGTACCAGTCGATGGTCTCGATCTCCCCGCGCAGGCGCAGGTCGGGGAGTCCGGTCTCCTCGGCAACCTCGCGCATCGCCGCGGTGTCGGCCGATTCACCTGGCTCCAGGTGCCCCTTGGGAAAGCCCCAGTTGCGATACGAGTCGCGAATAATGAGGAAGAGTGGGCGCCCATCCTCGATGCGCACGACCACTCCTCCCGCCGAGACCTCCTCGCGCGCCCGTCCTCCCCCTGCGGCCATGAGTCAGGGCACCTTGACTGGCTCGCTCTCGAGCTCGGGGCGTCCCTCGACGAACTGGCGCACGATGGGATCGGCCGAGTTGCGGATCTCGTCGACCGTCCCCACCTGGCGCACCCTCCCTTCGTACAGCATCGCGATCTTGCTCCCCACGTGATAGGCGCTGCGCATGTCGTGCGTGATCACGATGCTGGTGACGCCCAGCTTCTCGCGCATGCGCACCATCAACTCGTCGATGACTGCACTCGTCACCGGGTCGAGGCCCGTGGTCGGTTCATCGTAGAGGATGTACTTGGGACGCAGGGCAATGGCGCGCGCGAGTCCCACGCGCTTGCGCATCCCACCGGAGAGCTCGGCCGGGTACCGGTCCTGCACGTTAGGCAGATCGACCAGTTCGAGCACTTCCTGCACGCGCTCGCCGATTTCCCTTGGCGCGAGGAGTCCCTGCTTGCGCAGCCCCATCGCCACGTTTTCGCCGATGGTGAGAGAGTCGAAGAGCGCGGCGAACTGGAAGACGTAGCCGATCTTCGAGCGCAGGGCATACAGGTCGCGTCGCGACAGCTTCGGGACCTCGAGTCCATCGACGAAGACCGTGCCATCGTCCGGCTCGAGGAGTCCGACGATGTGCTTGATCGCGACCGACTTTCCGCTCCCCGAGTAGCCGATGATGACCATCGTCTCTCCCTCGGCCACGTCGAGCGAGAAGCCCTGGAGGACTTTCTTGGGGCCGAAGGACTTGTAGACGTTCTGGAGGGAAATCACTTAGGGGCAGAAGACGAGAAGACGAGAAGACGAGAAGCCTGCCCCAGCGAAGGCTGGGGACGAGACGCGGCGACGGGGGCACAATCGCAATCAACAGCATGAATGTGAGCTGCGAAAGGGGAGCATCGTCATGCGGTGCGTCGTGGCGTGCGAGTAAGTGCGCGCTCATGCGCGAATGGTGCGCGCGGGGGGATGGGGAGAAACGAAACGGGCGAGCCGGTGAGGGCTCGCCCGTGGCGAAGAGCTTCGTGCGTGTGGGTCAGGCGGCGAAGCTGGAGAGGGCGCGCCCGACATCGCCTTCGCGAAGGCGCTTGAGGGCACGGTCACGCAGCTGGCGCACGCGCTCGCGGGTGACGCCGAGCATGGAGCCGATTTCCTCGAGCGTGTGCTCGCGTCCGCCCTCGAGCCCGAAGTAGAGACGCAGGACCTTCGCGTCGCGCGGCGGGAGGGTGGAGAGGGCAAGCTCGATTTCGTCGGTGAGGAAGCGGTTCATCGCTTCCTCTTCCGTGTCGGGCATCTCATCGGCGACGAAGCGCTCGATGAGGGCGCGATCGCCTTCGGGATCCATCGGCGCGTCGAGACGCACATCGCCAGTGTTGAGCGCGGCGAGCGACTGCACGACATCGACCGACAGGCCGGTGAGCTGCGAGAGTTCTTCTGGCGTGGGTTCGCGGCGGAGCTTCTGGCGGAGGATCTCGGAGGCCTTGATGATGCGCGAGAGGTCGGCGGTCCGGTTGAGCGGAACGCGCACGGTGCGTCCCTGGCGCGCGAGCGACGACAGGATGGCCTGGCGAATCCACCAGACGGCGTACGAGATGAACTTCACGCCCTGGTCCGGATCGAACTTCCGGGCAGCGGTGAGGAGCCCGACGTTCCCTTCACCGATGAGGTCGATGAGCGGGAGGCCGCGGTTCTGGTACTTCTTCGCGACGGAGATGACGAAGCGAAGGTTGCGCTTGACGAGTTCCTGCAGGGCATCCTGGTCGCCCGCGCGGATCTTGCGGGCGAGTTCGATCTCCTCCGCCGCCTTGAGCAGCGGGTAGGTGCTCACCTCGTAGAGGTACTGGTCGAGAATGTCGCGCTCCGGCTCGCTGGGGGCGATCCCCTGCGGGGTCGTCCGGCGGCGGCGGCGCTTGACGTCAGTCATTGAAGAAAGTCCTCGGGGACTTGGCGTTTATGAAAAATCGCGCGGCGCGAAGTCGCTGCCGTGCGGAGAACATCGTGAAGGACCGACGCCGACCACTCGTACGATCGAAAGGCCTCTTGCCACCCCAGTTTCGTCACTGCGCGCACGTGTTCCGACTTGCATCATTCACGGCTGCCGGACGTCGGCGCGTGAGGCTAACACAGGAGTGGAAAAAGTCGCTGCAAAATACGGATCGATGGCGAATTCGCCAGAGTGGATTTCTTGACATCACTACTACTCCCGGATACACTTCCCGGTTCCTGAAAGCAGGGCTGGCTAGCACGCAAGCGCGGGTATGGCGAGTCTGCGAACGGGGGCGTAGCTCAGTTGGGAGAGCGCTTGAATGGCATTCAAGAGGTCAGGGGTTCGATTCCCCTCGCCTCCATGGTCGAAGCAGCGAGACGTCTCGACCTGGAATGGCACGACGATCAACGTTCGTCAGCATTGGTTGCAGCTCACGAAGGCGGACGTCGGCCAGTGGTTCGGAACGGATGCGCAGTGATCGGGCAGTGATCGGTTGGTCTGCGTCGTCGACGCGAAGGGTTGCCAGAGACCGGCCGTACGTGGGGTTCGCGGGAATAGCTCAGTTGGTAGAGCACAACCTTGCCAAGGTTGGGGTCGCGGGTTCGAGTCCCGTTTCCCGCTTCTCAGCGCAACGCCAGCACGTGAAGGGGCATTAGGAGCAGTAACGTGCGAGGCCGGTGAAATGTTGCCGGTGGCATGCGGTGAATCGGGCGGTTAGCTCAGTTGGTTAGAGCGCCACGTTGACATCGTGGAGGTCACAAGTTCGAGTCTTGTACCGCCCATACGCCTCCGGCCGCGCCGGGGGCGTTGGTTTTTCCTGGGACGGGCTTTCGGTGGCGCGCGGGGGGAGGTGGCGCGCGGGAGTTCACACTCACCCGTCGATCATCCAAGTACGCTGTGAGCATTCGCTCGGAGTGTCACTTGACGGCCTACAGGGGGGTGTCTACCTTCCGCGTTCTTCCGCCGGGCCGAGGCTTGGAACGGTTGGAAAGCCGCAGGCGATGGTGTTGTAAGCGCTGATGGTGAGCGCCCTTAGCTCAATTGGATAGAGCATCTGACTACGGATCAGAAGGTTGGGAGTTCGAGTCTCTCAGGGCGCATACATCACCCGGCAGGAATGGGCAGTCCGGCAGTATTCGGGGCGTAGCGTAGCCCGGTAGCGCGCCTGCTTCGGGAGCAGGAGGTCGCTGGTTCAAATCCAGTCGCCCCGACTAGTACCGCAGACAACTCAAGCGCCCGGTTCCGACTCGGAACCGGGCGCTTCTGCATTCCACTCCCAGCCCAGACTGGTGCAAACCCGCTCAGCCCCGCCCAGCGGGCTCGCGTCCCCTACCCCGCCACCACGGGCACCGGCGGGTCCACCGGCACGGCGAGCGGCGTTCGGGTGGGTCCGCTGACCGCGCTCAAGATCGCCTCGGCCACCTCGTCCAGCGCACGCACCTCACACGCCGCCTCCATCTCGATCGCTGCGCGCGGCATGCCGAACACGACCGACGTTGCCTCATCCTGGGCGATGGTCCAGGCACCGGCGCCACGCATGGACAGCATCCCCCTCGCGCCATCTTCGCCCATCCCGGTGAGGATGGCGCCAACCGCGTTGCGCCCGGCGGCCTTGGCCACGGACTGGAACATCACGTCGACGGCGGGGCGCTGGTGGTGCACGAGCGGGCCGTCCTTGACGCGCGCGATCCACTGCGCGCCGCTGCGCTGCACCAGCAAGTGATAGTTGCCGGGCGCGATGAGGGCGAGACCCGGCGTGATGACCTCACCGTCGCGCGCCTCGCGCACGGTGACGGCGCACTGCTGGTCGAGTCGGTTGGCAAACGACGCCGTGAATCCGGCGGGCATGTGCTGCGTGATCACGGTGCCCGGGGCGTTGGCGGGAAAGCGCCGCAGCACATGCTCGATGGCTCCGGTGCCGCCGGTGGAGGCGCCGATGGCAATGAGGCGATCGGTGGTGCGGAGCTGTCCGATCTGCGCCACGGGGGGTTGGCTGCGCACAGCAACGGGCTCGCGCCGGGTGAGCCTGGCGCGCGAGGCGGCGCGCACGGCGGCCACGAGATGGCGCTCGACGTCGGGCACGGAATACTGCGTTCCGGGTTTCGGCACCACGTCGACGGCGCCGAGGGCGAGCGCGCGCACCGCCGCTTCGGAGTGTTTGGGGGTGAGGGAGGAGACGATGATGACCGGGAGGGGATAGTGCTGCATGAGGCGCTCGAGGAACGAGAGCCCATCCATGCGCGGCATCTCGACGTCGAGGGTGACGACGTCGGGGCGCAGCGCGAT
Organism: Gemmatimonadaceae bacterium; assembly: GCA_020852815.1. Classification (NCBI taxonomy): domain Bacteria; kingdom Pseudomonadati; phylum Gemmatimonadota; class Gemmatimonadia; order Gemmatimonadales; family Gemmatimonadaceae; species Gemmatimonadaceae bacterium. Next base: position 81,811 of record JADZAN010000014.1, read on the forward strand.
GATCTTGTCGCGCGCCACGTAGGGATCGATGGCGGTCCCGACGACCTCGATGTCGGGGTATCGCGACAGCCCTTCGCTCAGCGCCTTCCGGACAACGGCGGAGTCATCGACGACGAGGACACGAATCGGCATGTGCCAGTGGGGAGTCGAGCGCGGTCGCCAGCGGGCGCCCGGGTACGGTGCGTCAATGCGGAGTGATCGGGGCGGCGGGTGCTCAGTGCGCGGGGAGCATGACGAGTCCGACGTCGGCGCGCCCGCCTTCGACGTCGAGCCGAACGCGCGCGGTAACGGATCCGAGGACGTCGACGGCATCGTCCCACGAGCGGTACGGCTGCGGAACGCCAAGGGCGAAGACGGCGGCGGGGCCGACGATGCGCGGGAGGACGTTTCCGCAGATGACGTTGGCGGTCTCGCCGAGCGCGTCCTGCTGGTCGCCGCCGGCGACCGTTTCGTCGAGGCCCAGCATGTTGCCCGCGAGTTCGGCGAGGATCCCTCCCGACAGTTGCAAGATCACGCCGCCGTGTGCGGGGCCGCTGAAGGCGACGGCCACGATCCCGTCCACCGCGTCGGCGGGGACGTGGTCGGCCACGCCCGGCTCGGCGAGGAGATAGCCGAGTCGCTCGAAGGTCTCTCCGGCGGCTTCCGCGAGCTGTGAGGCGAGGGTGGAGGCGATGATCTCAGGCATCGGCCACTCCCAGCACGCGGAGGACGGTGGTGCGCACCTGCTCGGGGGTGAACGGTTTGTGGATGAAGGAGGCGCCGCGCGCCTTGAGGGCGGCGATGCGCGTCTCGGAGCCCTCGGTGGAGACGACGACGATGGCGACACCGGCCAGTCGTGCATCGGCGCGGACCTGGTCGATGAGCTGCTCGCCGTTCATGACCGGCATGTTGATGTCGACCAGGGCGAGGTCGACCTCGTGCGCGGCGAGCGTGGCGAGCGCCTCGGCGCCGTTTCCCGCCTGGTAGACGCTGGTGAGCGGGAGGCCCGACAGGCGCAACGTGCGAATCAGCATCGACCGCATGACGGCGCTATCGTCGACCACCAGGACATTGATTGCCATTGGACTCGTTCCTCGATGCTTTCAGAGCGTGGCTTCGCGGCCGTTGGTCTTGACGAGGACTTCCCCCGTCGCGACCTGGAGGAAGACCGTGCGCGACAGGCGCAGTCCCCCGACATCCTCGGCGCGCAGGATCACGCCGTTCTTCCACAACAGCTTCTTGAGCGTGAGCACGTTGCGCTTTCCCACCTGGAAGGCGTCGAGCTGCTCGCCGTCGGTTGTCGACGCGCCGCCCACGACCTTCACCACGAGGCGCTCCTTGTGGGCGCCGGCGCGATAGGCGGCGCGAAAGAGCTCGGGGACGCCGGTGTCGACGAACATGCAGGGGTTGCGTTGTGCCTTCTGCGGGTCGATGTCGGACGAGGGGAGCATCACGTGCAGGAGCCCGGCCACGCCGGCAATGGGGTCGTGCACGCAGACGCCCAGGCAGCTGCCTAACGCATACGTCACGAGGCGCTCGCCACCCGACGCCGAGATGGCCATCTCGGCGATGCCGATCACGCGGTCTGCCGTGCTTTCCGTCGTTTGCATCATCCGCTACCGGCGATAGGTGGCGGGTTGGACATAGGCAAGCCCGTGCCGCAGCCCGCTGAGGCTCTCGGAGTGCCCGACGAGCAGGTAGCCGCCCGGCGCGAGGAGCGCGGCGTAGCGCGAGACGAGTTGCTCCTGGGTGGCCTTGTCGAAGTAGATCATGACGTTGCGGCAGAGGATCACGTCGAACGGCCCGCGCATGGGCCAGTCGCCCATGAGGTTGAGGCGGGCGCACTGCACCAGCTCGCGCGTCGCGGCTGTCACGCGCACGCGGTCGTGCGCGCCGGCGACGGGCTCGAAGTGCCGTTGGCGCAGCGCGGGCGGGACGTCGTCGAGCTGGTCGGCGTCGTAGACGGCGGCTCGCGCCTTCTCGAGGACGCGCGAGGAGATGTCGGTGGCGAGGATGCGCACGCGCGACGCCGCCGCCCCCAGCGACTCGCGCGCCACCATGGCGAGCGAGTACGGCTCCTCGCCGCTGGAGCAGCCGGCGCTCCACAACCGGATCTCGCCGCGCGCGCGCTCCAACGACGGAAAGACAACCTCCTGGAGGAGTCGGAAGTGATCGGCCTCGCGGAAGAACGACGTCTTGTTGGTGGTCAGGACGTCGACCATCTCGGCGAGTTCGGTGCGCGAGGCATCGCGGTCGACGAGGTCGAGGTAGTCGCTGACGCTGGCAACGCCGAGGATGCGCATGCGCTTGGCGAGTCGCGAGCGCACGAGGCTTTCCTTGCCGGGGGGGAGCTGGATCCCGGAGATGCGCGTGACGAGTTCCCCGACGCGCCGGAACTGCGCGTCGGAGAGTTCGATGCCGCCGATCGTCCCGAGGACGGGGGGAGTCATGCCGAGGCGGGCGTCCGCGCGTCGTCGGTGGGCACCACCTGCACGGCATCGGCTTCGGAGGCGCTGAGGACGCGATCGATGTCGAGGAGGAGGCGTACGCGTCCCTCGCTCTTGGCGAGTCCCAGCAGGTACTCGGTGTTGACCTCGACGCCGAACGACGGCGTGGGCTCGATGTCGCCCTCGGCGATGTTGAGGACTTCGGAGACCTTGTCGACGACGACGCCGAGCTGGATGCCGCGCACCTGCACCACGATGATGCACGTCTCCTCGGCGCCATCCTGCCTCATGCCGAAGCGCTCGCGCAGGTCGATGATCGGGATGACCTTGCCGCGCAGGTTGATGACGCCGCGGACAAACGTCGGCGTGCGGGGAACGCGGGTGATGGGGAGCATCCCGATGATCTCATGGACCTTGAGGATCTCCACGCCGTACTCCTCGCTGGCGAGGTAGAACGTGAGGTACTTGCCGGCGCGCGCGAGGCGGGGGATGGTCGGGGTGGCGGTCGCGGTGGACATGAACATGCTCCTGGCGGTCAGGCGACCGCGCGTGCGATGCTGTGGAGGTGCTCGTCCGCCTCGCCGAAGCGGGCGAGCGTGAGGAGTTCGTTGACGTCGAGGATGAGGCCGACGCGCCCGTCGCCGAGGATCGCGCCGCCGGAGATCGCGCTCACCCGCCCGATCCCGTTGCCGAGCGACTTGGCGACGACCTGCTGCTGGCCGAGCAGCTCGTCGACCAGCAGGGCGGTCCGCTGCGTCCCGTCACCGACGACCATGAGGAGCGCCGCAGTGGGATCCTCGACGGCATCCTGCACGCCAAAGACGCGGTGCAGGCGGACGAGCGGCATGACCTGGTCGCGCAGCATGACCGTCTCGCCCTTGCCCGCCACGGTTGAGAGCGCGGTGCGGGGCGGGCGGAACGACAGGTGGATGTTGATGGTGGGGACGATATACCGTTCGCTCCCCACGCGGACCAGCATGCCGTCGGTGATGGCGAGCGTGAGGGGGAGGCGCACGATGAAGGTTGTTCCCTGCCCCGCACGCGACTGGATTTCGACGCGCCCGCGGAGCGCCTCGATGTTGCGCCGCACCACGTCCATCCCGACGCCACGACCGGAGACGTCGGTGACCGTCTCGGCCGTGGAGAAGCCGGGGGCGAAGATGAGGTCGTGGACGTCCTTGTCGCTGAGCCCCTCGGCCGAGGCGATGAGCCCCTGCTGCATCGCCTTGCGGACGATCCGGTCGCGATCGAGCCCGCGTCCGTCATCGCTCATCTCGACCACCACGTTTCCCGAGGCGTGGTAGGCGGAGAGCCGGACACGGCCAACCTCCGGCTTGCCGGCGGCGCGGCGCTCGTCGGTGGGCTCGATCCCGTGATCGACGGAGTTGCGCACCATGTGCACCAGCGGATCGCCGAGGAAGTCGACCATATTGCGGTCGATCTCGGTGTCCTCGCCCTCGGCGACGAACTCGACGCGCTTGCCCGAGCGCGACGCCAGGTCGCGCACGAGGCGCGCGACCTTCTGGAAGGGCCCCTTGAGCGGGACCATGCGCATCGCCATGGAGAGGTCTTGCAGCTCGCGGACGATCTTCTCGGCGTGGGAGATCTTGCGATTGAGGTCGAGGTGCCCGCCTTGCCGCACGATCGGGTCCTGCGAGATCATCGACTCGGCGATGACGAGCTCCCCCACCATCTCGATGAGGCGATCGAGGCGCTCGGTGCGAACGCGCACCGTCGGCTCGGCGGCGGCACCGGCGCGACGATGGCCGCCCGCGACCGAGGCTCCGCCACCAACTCCGGGCAGCGTGTCTCGCGGCGCGGCCGACTCGTCAGGCAGCGAACCGGCGTCGGCGCGCGCAGCGGTCGCGCGCGCGACGGAGGCGGCGCCACCGCGCTCGGAGATGCCGTTGGTCTCCGGGTCGCGCACGACGTCCAGCAATTCGTCGTAGCCGGTGGGGATCGTCTCGCCCCGTCCCTCGACGGCGTCCTGCGTGGCGTCGAGAAGCTCGCGGATCATGTCACACGAGCGCAGGGCGAGATCGGCGTAGCCACCCACGCAGCGGATCTCGCGATCGCGCACGCGCGAGAGGATGGTCTCGGCGTGGTGCGCGAACTCGGTGACGTAGTCGAGCGAGAGGAACGCTGAGGTTCCCTTGATCGTGTGGAAGGCGCGGAAGATCGTGTTGACCGCTTCGGCGTTGTCCGGGTCGAGTTCGAGCGCCAGGAGTGCCGCTTCGGCGTGCTCGAGGAGTTCGCGGCTCTCGGCGATGAAGTCCGGGAGCAGCGAGAGGTCGGCATCGGCGGGAAGGAGTGCGGCGGCGGCGCCGGAGGCGGTCACCACTTCGGTCGCGACCGCCGTGATGGTGACCACGGTGGCCACCGGCGTGGGGACGCGCGAGCGGGTGGGAATGGGGGCGTCCTCGTCGGCGCCGAGCATCGTGGCCAGGCGGTCGCGCAAGTCGAGCCGGTTCTGCGCGGCGACCACGATTTGCTGCAGATCGTTAGCCACACGCTCGCGCGCCTCGTGCGGCGCGGCGGTCCATTGGATGAGCGCATCGCCCATGAGCGCCCGCACGCCCTCGGGGAGAGCGGGATCGTTGGCGAGGGCCACGAGGATGTCGAGGATCTCGTGGTAGTCGGCGTCGGTCGCCTCGGTCGCGATCAGGCGCGCAGCGAGGTCGTTGAGCGTGGGCGACGGCACGGCGGCAGGTTCGTGGCGAAGGACAGCACCACTGTCCGTTTGGGGAACTGGCGGGAGGACATCACGAAGTGTCGGCCGGTGTTACGTGCCTCTTGACCACGCCCTGATGAGCGCTCCCTAACGACGAAACGGCGCCATCGCATGGGGGCGATGGCGCCGGGGCGCAGTTGGGCGGGGTCGCCGACGCGAACCGCTAGGCGCTGGCCTTGGTGGCGACGATCTCGTCGGCGACCGCCTGACGCTCGGCGCGGTTCTGCGTCGAGGCATTCGGATCGTAGGTCACCGGGCCGGTGGGGAGCGACGACGCACTGTCGGGGCGCGCGCCGCCGAAGACCGCCGGGTCGAACACCTTGGCGACGTTGGCGAGGCGCGTCTCCATCTCGGTCAGCACGGCCGACGCATACGTGAGCTGCTGGCTGGTGATGTCCTGGAACTGCATGTGCCCCATGAGAGCGAACAGTTCGTCGCGCAGGGATCCGCGGATCGTGCTCGCCGCGTCGTCGGGTTCACCGTGCGTGTTCGCATACGCGTCGAGGTCATCGACCAGCGTGTTGGCGCGATCGAGGCCGTTGAGGATGTCGGTGGCCGCCGTCTCGGTGGCGCTGGACACCTCGCGCAGCTTGTCATGCGTGTGCTGGATCTTCTCGACGGCGGCGCGCTCGAGGAGGTGACGGCTCTGGCGCAGCGAGTCGAGGACGCCGAGGATCTCGGCGTAGCCGCGCGCCAGCAGGTCCGAGAGTCCGACGAGCCCGAGCGGGCTGCCGGGCGTCTGGCTCATGGCGGTGCGCAGGCGCTGCTCGACCGACGGCGCCGTCTCAGCGTCGAGTTCTCCCATCTCCTGGATGGCGGTGTCGACCAGGCGAAGCGTCGCCTCGGAGTCGTACAGGAGCTCGATGGGTTGTTTGGCGCTCATGGTCACGCTGCCGCCGCGGCGCCGCTCAGGATCGCATCGATCTTTTCCTTCAAGACCTGCGGCGTGAACGGCTTCACGATGTAGTTGTTGACCCCTGCCTGGACGGCGGCGATGATGTCTTCCTTGACGCTGCGCGTCGTGACCATGAGGATGGGAACGGCCTTGCCGTCGGCATGGGCGCGCAGGGCCCGCGTGAGGTCGAGCCCGGACATGTTAGGCATGTTCCAGTCGGTGATGACGAATCCGACCGAGGCATCGAACTTTTCGATCGCCTCGCGTCCGTCGCCGGCCTCGACGCACTCGCTGTATCCGATGCGCTGGAGCGAGTTGACGAGGATACGCCGCATCGTGGCCGAGTCGTCGACGACGAGGATCTTCATGGACCGGGTCTCCTGCGGGGAATTGTGCTAGACGTCACCGCGTTCGATGATCCGGCGCGCGACCTCGCCCACGACGGCATCGGCGTCGTAGGCGCCGTTGAGGACGCGCCGCCGCACTTCGGCGAGGCGCTGTTCCGTGCCGGGGGTGGTCGGCTCGAGCTGGGCGGCCTTGGCACGCCCCGCATCCGAGATCTCGACACGATCGAACTTCTCTACCTGTGCGGGAGTTCGCGTGTTCGCCGGGTCGATCGCGCGCCCCTGCTGATCGACCGACTGGGTCGACAGGTCGCGCGAACGATCGGGGCGAATCGGTCCCCCATTGCCGCCTTGGATCTTCATCGGCATCCTCCTTGACTTTTGGTATCGGCCGTGGTGGGACGGAACTTAATGCGCAATGCGTGCCACGTCGCCGGCGAACCACCGCTGATGCGCGGCGCTCGGTTGCGCCGCCAGTAGTCAGAGCCGTTCGTCGACGGTTGGCGGTGGCGCCGGCTCGGCGACGGCATCCAGCGCGGCGTGCGCACCGTTGACCGCACGCGCCTCGCGCTGGCGGCGCAGGAGTTCCTGCACGACGCCGCTCCCCAGGACGGGAGCGACACCGGTTCCCTGCAGCAAGGGCGGGGCCACGCGGTGCAGCTCGGCCACCGCGGCACTAATCAACTCCTGCACCTCGGCGCTTGGCGGCTCGACATCGTTGGAGCTCGCCGCCGCGGCGCCGGGCGTTTCCGTCAGCTGCGCCTGCAGGGCGCCCAGCACCTCGGCCAGGAGCGCGGTGTCGCGGTGCGAGCGCGGCTCGAACGGGGATTCCCAGCGTGGAGGCATGGCGCGACTCGCCGCCTAACGGGTGCGGTCGAGATGCGAACGCCCGGCGCCATTGCCGCGACCGGCGACGGATGCATAGGCGTGGCGCGCAGCAGAGTCGTGGCGCAGGCGGTCGAGCTGCTCGCCGATGACGAGGCGCGCCGCGTGCGCCTTGCGCGCCAACTCGCCGTTGACGCGCTCCGCCTGCGCCGCCGCGGCGCGGATGGGGCGCAGCGCAGCATCGAGGGCGTCGCGCGTGGATCGGGAGGTGGCGTTGCGCCGTGTGTCGCCGAGCGACGTGGCCAACTGCGTCGTGCGCGGCGCGAGCAGCTCACGCGCGTCGAGGGCGGCAAGGAGCGCGGCCTCGTCCCCCGAATCCACAGACTGGATGGCCGTGGCCGTGAGGGCGGTGAATCGCTCGAGGAGCTGCAAGAGCTCGGCCGCTCCCGGCACGGCAGGAGGCATGGCGCTTATCCGGCGGCGACGGCGTTGGGCGACTCAGCGGCGGCGCGGGCCACCTGCGAGAAGGCGTCGTGCAGCTCGCCGGCGAGGGCGATGATGGCGTCGAGCCGCGACGCATCGGGCTTGACGCCCACCACCGAGAGCTCGGCGAGCATGAAGGTGTAGATCGCCTGCAGCCTGGCGGCGAGGTCGCCCCCCTTCTGGTGATCGAGGGTGACGAGGAGCTCGGTGAGCGCAGCGCGCGCGCGCTCCAGCGAGTCGGAGCGCGGCGCGGCGTCGGCGTCTGCCAGCTGCAAGCGTGCGCGGCGCAGGTTGATGAGCAGGTGCTCGTAGACGATGACGACCAGTTGCGCGGGCGAGGCGGAGAGAACCTCCGCCTCGCGGTATCGCGCGGCCTGCTTGGCAAATGCGCCGTACGACATGCAGCCTCACGTCCAGCGTGCGAGTGATGGACCTCGTGCGGACGGCCCGTGGCGGCCGCAGGTCAGTCGCTCGATGAACTCAGGGAGTTGAGCAAGTTCGTGAGCGAGGAGCCCTGCGACTGGATCCTGCTGATCGCCGTCTCCATTGCCGTGAACTGCGCGATGAGTGCGGTGCGGCGGCGGTCGATCTGCTGCTGGACAGTATCGGCACGAGTGGTCAGGTCGTTGATCGACTTCTCCAACGCCTGCTGCTGGTCGTAGATCGTTCCGTCCGGGCGGGCGAAGATGTCGGAGACGTTGTACAGCATCCCCCCCACCCCGAGGGTGAAGGCGACGTTTCCGATGGCGCCGGTTGCTGTTCCCGTGTAGGCGACGGAGAGCCCATCGAGCGGGTCGCCAACCAGGGGAGGCGCGGCGGTCAGGATCTGCCCGCTCCCCGTGGCGGCCACGCCCCCGATGGTCCCGGCGACATCGGTCCCGGCGAACGACTGTGCCGCGATGCCGAGCTGCGCGCTACCATCGGCGCCACCGCCGGCGTAGGCCACGGTGAAGGTCGAGCCGCTCCCGTAGCGCGTGCCGGAGAGGACCAGGTCATTGCCGCTCTTGGACGCCGTGATCGCCATCTTCGACGTGGCGAACAGGGAGTTGAGGCGCGTGACGATCGAGTCGATCGTATCGCCGTTGGTGAGCGAGATGCTCCCCGACGTCCCGCTCACGGCATCGGTGATGGTGAGCGAATCGGCGGTGGCGTCGTCGACGTAGGTTCCCGAGAAGCCGGTCCCGGTGACGGTGGGGACAGTGGCCGCGGCGGTGATGTCGACGGCGTAGGAGCCAGGGACGGTCTTGGCTGTCGACGTGTAGTACGTGAGCGCCGAGTTCGTGCTAGTTCCCGAGGTGGCAAACAGATTGACGACGTCGGTGAAGTTGCTCGAGAGCGAAGCCTTGAAGCTGGTTTCGTCGAGTTTGAGCGTCCCGTCCGACTGCAGGGCGAGCCCGGCCGAGCCGGCGCGGACGAAGTTTCCGCTGAGCCCCGAGACGTTGGAGAGGAGTTGCGACGTGAGCGTGGCGATGGTCGAGCGCAGCGTCGCGCTCCCCTTGAGCGGCTGCCCGTCCTTCTGCTGGTCGGTGCGGAACTTGACCAGCGCGTTGTAGGCATCGGCGACCGCCTTGACCTTGGTGGCCAGGGCGTCGGCGTCGCGCGCCACGTTGACGGAGACGGTGGTCCCGACCTCCGCCTGCTGCAGGTTGAGCGTGACGCCGTTGAGCGCGTCGCTGATGGTGTTGGTCGCGCGCTTCACGACTACACCGTCGACGCGAATGGCCGCATCGGAGCCGGTGACGACCTCGCGCTGGCGTCCGACGGTGCTGACGAGCTGCCGCCCGAGGGGGACGGTGCTCCCGTCAGATGCACGCGTCGCCGAGAGCGAGAGCGCGAGCTGCGAATCGCCGGCCCCACTGTCGGCAAGGACAATCTTCCCGCCGCTGAGGGTGGCCGTGGCCGTGCGCGAGCCGGCGCCAAAGCCGCTGGTGGCGTCGTTGATCTTGTCGAGGACAGTCTGGAGCGTGTCGCTGGCGCCAACGGTGAAGGAGAGGGAGACGGTGCTTCCGTCGCCGCGCTGCCCCTGCACGTTGAAGGTGTCGCCGGCGACCAGGCCCAGGGCATTGCCGTTGACGCTGAGCCCGGACAGGAGGGTAGACGCCGTGGCGGTGGCGCCCGAGCCGTCGCTGTACGCGTTCTCGCTGGTGACGTCCTGCTTGATCCCGCTGCGCCCATTCTTCACGAAGCCGAGCACCTCGAGGGTGCGCTGGCCATCGACGGAGGAGGCGCTGACCGTGTCGCTGGTGACGAGGCGGTAGGCGGACTTCCCGTTCACCGTCTCGCTGGTGACCGTCGCGTTGCCCCCGGCAGCCGCAATCTTGGCGGCGATGGAGGAGAGCGAGTCGACGGTGAGGTCGACGGAGATGGTGCGACCGCCGACGGTGATGGTGCTGGGCGGGGGCATGGTGACCCCCATCATGGCGGCGATGGCCGCCGTGGTGGACGACACCTTGCTCGACTGGACGCCGCCGTCGGCGGCCACGTTGAGCGACTTGGTGCCGTCGACGACGCCGAGGGACTGGAGCGTCCCCGCCGCATCGTCGGTGAGCTCGATCCCCGACGCGCCAGTGGTGTCGGCGGTGAGGACGAGGCGGTGCTGCGTGGACCCTGTGCTGAGGACCGACGCGGTGACGCCCGATGGCGAGTTCCCCGCGTTGAGGGCGTTGATCTTGTCGCGAACGTTGCTGAGGGTGTCGGACGCGACGACCGTGACCTTCTGGCCGTTGACGGCAAACTCCCCGGTAAGCCCGAGCGCGGTGGTGGCGCTCGAGACGACGTTCCCCGACAGCTTGTTGGCGCGGGCCACGTCGAGCACCTCGACGGCAAAGTTGCCGGGAGTTGCACCTGACGACGCGCTCGCGGTGAGCAGCGTGCGTCCGCTGGTGGCACTGGTGCCGCCCGTCACCTGGAACGCGCCGAAGCTGGCGCTGTCGCGCAGCGCGTTAGAGGCGTCGCGGAACTTGAGCGCAAGCGTCTGGTAGCTGGTCCAGGCGTCGGTGCGCTTCTGGGCCAGCGTCTTCTTCGTGGTGATGGGGTCGAGCTTGCGCTGCGTCTCGATGGAGATCAGCTGATCGACCAGATCGCGCCACTGAACGCCGCTTGCAAGTCCGGTTATGCTGCTGATGGAGTCGGCCATGGGGTCCCTGCCCTCTTTGCGCGAAGGCCCGGGACCGGCATCGTCGCCGGCCCCGGGATCCTACGCTCGTCTCGCTAGGCTACCCTGCCCTCTGCGGTTACCCGCGGAGGAGAGAGAGAATGCTCTGACCAGCCGCGTTGGCCTGGGCCAGCATTGCCGTGCCCGCCTGCGAGAGCACCTGGTTCTTGGTGAACGTCGTCATCTCCGAGGCCATGTCGAGGTCACGAATCGTGGACTCGGCCGCACTGAAGTTCTGGATCGTGGTGCGGACGTTCTCCGTGGCAACTTCGATACGGCTCTGGAGCGAACCGATCACGCCGAGGGCCGTGTTCACCGAGGTGATGGCCTGGTCGATCTGGCTCATCGCCGACTGCGCGTTGGCCAGGGTGGTCGGGTCGGTCGTGACGGTCAGGGACGTCGACGACAGGTTGAGCTGCGAACCAGTGATCGTGATCGCGTCGTTGCCGCTGTACTGCCCGGACGAGGAGACGAGGAACGTGCCCGTACCGGCGCCGACGGTGATGTTGCCGGCCAAGGTGGCCGCACCGACGGTCTGGTTCGTCTCGAGGGTGACGCCGAGCGACGAGAAGTTCAGCGTCTGCTTGGTGCCAGCGGTGACGCCGAGGGTCTGCGAAACCGAACCGTTCGTCAGGGTGACGATGCTCGAGCCCGACGACAGCGTGAGCGCGCCCGTGCTGGCACCCGTCAGCTTGATGTCGTAGACGCCGGTGGTGGTGGCCAGGGCGGTGGACGAGGTGTTGACCGTCGCGCCGAAGGCACCGTTGAGCAGCGTGTTGCCCTGGAACTTGACCGTCGAGACCGTACGGTCGATTTCGTTGCGAAGCGCCTGGTACTCCGACGTGATGCGTGCACGTCCGGCCGAGTCGACGCTGTCAGACGCCGCCTGCGACGCGAGTTCCTTCATGCGCTCCAGCATCTTCTGCACCGTGCCGGCCGCACCTTCGGCGATGTTCAGCACCGAGTTGGCCTGCTCCGAGTTGCGCGCTGCCTGCCCGAGCGAGCGAATGTCCGCACGAAGGACGTTCGCGATCCCGAGGCCGGCCGCGTCGTCAGCCGCGCGGGTGATACGGAAGCCCGACGACAACTTCGCCATCGACTTCGAGACATCCTCGTTGACGCGAGTGAGGTTGCCCTGGGCGCGCAGTGCGCTGACGTTCGTGTTGATACGCATCGTTCCTGCTCCTTGGTCTTGAAGTAGGGGAATCCGTTCCCCTCCGGGGTTCCGGCGGTGTGCCGTCCCTCCAAGACCGTGTATCGGAGGATTGGGCGAGGGACTTTAGGAATCAGCGAAGAAACTTGGAAAGGCAGACGGGAGACGGGGGACGGGGGACGGGAGTGCGAACGGCGCCCGGGGGCGCCGTTCGCGGGGGGGGTGCGCCAAGTCACACGTTTGGGGCCGACGCCGGCGCGCGCAGCGCAGCGAAGCGCGCCGGCACTCCCGTCTCCCGTCTCCCGTCTCCCGTCCCCCGTCCGCCCTACGCCGCCGCCAGCGCCGGCGCCTCCGGATGCCGGAACAGCACGTTGAAGACATAGTCGGTCTGCGGCGTCTCCTCCGGCTGCAATCGCTGGATGTACGACTGCCCGGGCTGGAAGAGGTAGGTCTCGTAGCCGAGTTCCGTCATCAGCGCGCGGACGTGGCGCTCGCTGGCCCCCATGGACTCCAGGCCGTAGCGGTTGATCTCGGCGATGATGAAGGGGATGCGGGCGCGGCGCAGGAGGTCGCGCGCACCGACCAGGATCGCGAACTCCGCCCCCTCGGCGTCGATCTTGATCGCCTTGAGCGTGCGCATGTCGCGTCCCTCGAAGAAGGTATCGAGCGAGGTGACGAACACTTTGCGGCTGACGGGAGCCTTGCGCGTCTGCTCGTTGAACGGATGGCGCCCCACTTCCCACAGGGCGTGCCCGCCGTCGTTGTCGGCGTTCACGAAGAACTCGGCGATCGACGGGGACGCCCCAACCGCCCAGTGCAGGGGGCGGACGTGGGTGGCGCCGTTCAGATCGATGTGCTCCAGGAGGTGCGCGTAGTTGGCCGGCTCCGGCTCGAACGAGAAGACCGCGCCGGTAGGTCCCACGAGCTGCGCCGCCAGCATCGAGAAGTAGCCCACGTGGGCTCCGATGTCGATGAAGGTGTCGCCCGGCTGGAGGATCGACCCCACGAAGTTCGAGGTCTCGGACTCGTAGAGGCGTCCGGCCGTGAGGTCGTTGAGCATGAAGCGCTGGCTCATGCGCGTCGCGTCGAGCAGGAGGCGCAGCTGGCGGGCACCGTTGCCGGTGTTGAGCGAGATGGTGAGTTCTTGTCTCATGAGGGCGGAGGACGAGAGGACGAGAGGCCTGCCCCAGCGAAGGCTGGAGACGAGAGGCCTGCCCCAGCGAAGGCTGGGGACGAGGAACCTGCGCCAGCGAAGGATGGGGACGAGGGAGGGTGCGGCTTTCCTAGACGTCGGGGAAAGCGGTGGCGGCGGGGGGCGGTGGGACTTCGACGAGCCAGGTGAGCCAGGGCGGGTCGAGGAGGGTGCTGTAGACGGCGAGTTCGCGCGCGGCGAAGAACTCATCCACGGCCGACTTCACGCCGAAGTCGCCGGCGGGGAAGTTGCCGTCGATGTAGTCGTGTCCGGCGACGATCCCACCGGGGCGCACCTTGGGATACCACGCCGCGAGGTCCTCCAGCACCGACGGGTAGTCGTGGCGCGCGTCGATATAGACGAAGTCGAGCGAATAGTCGGGGATGCGCGGTGCCGCCTCGATCGAGGTCATGCGCCAGATGGAACTCCGGCCGGCGAACGGCGCCAGGCGCTGGCGCGTGACGTCGTAGAACGAGTCGTGCACCGTCTGCTGCACGTTGGCAATGTCGATGTAGTTCTCCGGGGCGTCCTCCCGCCACGGATCGACGGAGATCAGGTGTCGCCCGCGCCAGTACTTGAGGAGCACCTCCGAGTACTCGCCCTTCTGGACGCCGATCTCCACGCCACAGCCGAACAGCCGACGCTCGTTGAGGAGGATCGGGAGTTCGACCCGCGTGGGGACGAAGGCCAGCGTGGAGCGATAGCTGTCGCGGATGTCGATGATGGTGGGCATGGAAGGGCGGACGGGGGACGGGAGACGGGAGAGAGGCGGCGCGCGGCGACGTCTCGTTAGGCGAGGAGGGGGCGGATGGTGGCGAGGAACTCCTCCACCTGGCGCTGCCAGCTCATGCCGGCCATGGCTGCGGCGCCGCGCGTAGCCATGGCCTGCACGGCTGCGCGATCGGTGTAGACCTGCTCAAGGGCGGCCACCATCTCCTCGACGTCGCTCTCGCCCCACCCTTCCACCTCGCGGTAGAAGCGCGTGGGCTTGCGCACGGCGTGCTGGCGGGTCAGCGGGAGGCACCCGCGCGTCGCGACCAGGTCGCGGTGCCCGGTGTTGTCGGAGACGATCGTGGGAACGCCGGCGGCCATGCACTCCATGGCGACGAGGTTGGTCCCCCCTTCCGCGCGGTTGGCAAAGAGGGCGACATCGGCTTCGCGCACCACCTGCCCCATCAGCGCGTTAGGCGTGTGCCCCACGTCGAGCACGGCGCCGGCCGGGATCCCGTTGCGCGCCAGCCAACCGGCCACGTCGACCCGGCCGTTCACGACCGGGGGCGCCCCCGACATGTGCCCGGCAAGGTCCATGTCGGCAATGAGCTGCGGCCAGTTGTTGTGCCACGCCGTCAGGAGCAAGGCGTCGGGATGGCGCTGCTGGAAGATGCGGAAGGCGCGCGCGACGATGTCCTGCCCCTTGCGATACTCGAGCTTCCCACCCGAGAAGATCACGAAGCGTTCGGCAAGGTGCCCGCTGCGCGGCGCCGGGTGAAAGACGGTGGGGTCGATCCCCTGCAGCACGGTGGCAACGTTGGTGAGCCCGCGCGCACGCAGCAGCTGCTCGTTCCAGTGCGATCCGCAGACCACGAGGTCGAGCGCCGCGGCACGCGCCAGCGCCTCGGCGTCGAACGCCGTGTCCTCGAAGAAGACCAGGCCGATATTGCGCGTCGCCCGCACGCGGTCCCACAGCGCGCCGTGCGCGAAGTTGTTCCCCATGGCGCGCAGCATCACACCGTCGAAGGCGACAGGGTCCGGCGTACGGTTGAGCGCGGCGACGCGCTCGCTCCCCTCGCGTAGTGCCCGGTCGAGCCGGAATCGCACGAGGGGAGCGTGCGAGCTGGTGTCGGCGGCGAAGATGGCCGGGCGCGGCGCGCCGTGTCGCTCGAGCTCGAGCGCCAGGTTGGTGCCGTACACTCCCCAGCCGGTGTCGGCGCGCAGCTCCCAGTCGATTCCCAGCTGGGTGACGCGATCGGTCACGACCTCATATCGCGACGCCTCACTGCCTGACGAGTGTGCCGCGTGGTCCGGCCCCCTCTCCCCCGCCGTCGCCACCCGCCGTTCCAGCTCGGCCAGCGTCTCGGGCAAGAGCGAGACGAGGGACTGGGCGCGCGCCATCTCCTCGATCGCGTCGAGCGACGGCTCGCCCTCGTGCAGCGAGAGCGTGACGGTGACGTAGTCCAGCGACGCGAGGAATGCGAAGATTGGCTGCAGCTCGTTGGGGACGGCAGACGACCAGAGGATCACCTGCGGGCGCTGCCCTTGCGGCTGGCGGCCGATGGCGTCGGCGAGCGGCTCGGCATCGCGGCTCGACCCCAGGCGCACGGCCACACGACCACCGCCGCTAGCGCAGGCAACCGCCAACGCACCGACCACGTCGGGGGCGCACTCGGTGCGCACCACCGGCGCGCGCCGATTGGCGAGCTGCGTCACGCGCGTAACATTGGCCGTGTCGGCGTCGGCAACGACGAGCAGCGCCGGCGGAGTGGGAGCGGTCACCGCAGACAGTGCCGTCAGCCCCAACCCGGGGCGCACGTCGAGCACGACGTCCTCACTCGACAGCCAGTCGTCGAGGAAGGCGCGCACGGGAAGGTCATGCCCCCCGCCAACCAGCTCGGCCTCGTACTCCGCGAAGCGCGCCGAATCGGCGAGCAGTGCTAGTGGCAGCCACAGGTCGAAGCGCGCCCGCCCATCGGCGACGCGCGTGGCCGAGGGAAGCGTGACGACTGCGTCCACAGCAGCGCTGAGCGCTTCCGCGTCGCTCGCGGGGCGTGTTGGCTCGGCAATCGGTACGGCGGCCACGCGCTCGCGCAGCGCGCGCTCGACGTGAGCGAACACGCTTTCCCAATCGCGCGGCACGGATTGGCGATAGAGGCGCATGGTGGGATACCACGGCGAGTCGTCGCGCTCCAGCATCCACCGGAAATCGGGGACGTGCGGGAGGAGGAGCCACGTCTCCTTGCCTAACGCCCCCGCCAGGTGCGCCACCGACGTGTCGACGGTAATGACCAGATCGAGCGCATCGATGACGGCGGCGGTATCGCGGAAGTCGTTCAGGTGCGGCGCGAGGTTCACGACGCCGTCGATGGGATGCGCCGCCAGCTCGCGCTCCGCCGCCTCTCCCTTCTGCAGCGAGAAGAAGCGCGCACCCGGCGTCGCGGCCAGCGCGCGGAACGCATCGAGTGGCGCCGAGCGCAGGAAGTCGCGCGCATGCACGGGATTGCCGGCCCACACGAAGCCGACCGCCAGCTCCCCCGGCTCCACCGCGACGAGATCGCGAGCGGCGCGCGGCTCGACGGGGATGTACGGCACCCGCGCCGGAACACTGGCGAGCGTGGTGCCGAGGAGCGCGGGAAGGCTCATCAGGTTCGCATGCACATCATATGAAGGGAGTGTCACGCCACGTGCGATCACGCCGTCGACTCCGGCAACGCCGCTCAGCAGCGGGACGATCGGGTAGGGGCACTCGAGATAGACGCGCCGTGCACCCTGTGCCTTGAGCAGCCTGGCATAGCGGATGAACTGGATCGCATCGCCGATTCCCTGTTCGCTGTGCAGGAGGATGTCGCGGCCGGCAAGCGACTCGCCCTCCCACTGGGCGCCCGGATAGGTCCCATGGTCGAAGACGACCGATTGCAGCCGCTTGCGCCACTCGAATTGCTTCCATCCCCGCTCGAAGTCGCCGTGCAGGAGCCAGATGAGCGCGAGATTCCAGTTGGCGTTGCGGTTGTCAGGATCCAGGGCGAGCGACCTCTCATACAGCGCGAGTGCCTCATCGTAGCGCCCCGCCTCCATCTCGGCATTGGCGAGGAGGTTGTATGCCTCCGGATAGTTTGGGTCGATCTCGAGCGCCCGTTGCGCCAGTTCGCGCATGCGGTCGTACTCGCCGCGCGCCTCGTGAATGGCGGCGAAGTTGACCCAGACCGCGACGTTGGCGGGATCGAGCTCGGTGGCCCGCGCCATCGTCGTCACCGCCTCGTCGAGTTGCTTCTGCTCCTTGAGGACGACGGCGAGGTTGCTGATGGCATTCACGTGCGCCGGCACGAGGGCGATGGCGCGGCGGAACGAGGCGCTCGCTTCCTCCGGACGGCGGAGCCCGCGCAGCGCCAAGCCGCGGTTGGACCAGCACTCGGCGTTGGTCGGATCTATCCGGAGCGCCGCATCGTACGTCTCGAGTGCATCGGCGAAGCGGAACATCTCGACATACGAGTTGCCGAGGTTGTTGAGCCAGGCCGGCTTGGTCCCGTCGAGGGCGATCGCACGCTCAAAGGCGGGGACGGCGCGCGCATGATCGCCGCGCGTGGCGCGCATGAGACCAATGTTGTTGTGCGCCTCGCCGTAGTCGGGCTTGAGCGCGACCGCACGCTCGAGGAGTTGTTCCGCCTCGCCCTCGTCGCCGCGGGAGGCAAAGAGCGTCGCGAGGTTGTTGCAGGCTTCGGCAAAGCCCGGGTCGGCAGCAAGCGCCTTCTTGTAGAGGGCAATCGCGCCCTTCGCGTCGCCCGCGAGGTGGCGCGCGACCGCGTCGTTGAAGTGCGCCTGCGCGGCGCGATCGTTCGGTGCAGTAACAGCGGCCATGGGCCAGTGGTCCCTTCGTGTCGGTGGTGCATCGCTCGTGCGCGAGGCGCGCGCACGCGAACGCGCACGCGCATGGACACACGAATCCACGAAGAGCTTTTGCACCGAGCATGCCATGTGGCAACTCGTTGCAAGATATATACTTGACTGTTTGGGGTCCGGCGTCCGCTCCCGGGAAACCCGGCAAGGGTGACCGGGAGCGGCAGGATGTGCCGACCGCTGGCGCGCTTCGTTAGGCGCCGGCGCCCGCGAGTGACTCGGCGGGGGGCTGCTGGTCGAGGAAGAACGGCTCGCGGATCCCGTAGCCGTCGTCGGGGCGGATCGACTGGTGCGCGTGGCGGTCGCGCACGTTGAAGAGCACCGGCGCGTGCAGGTTGGCCGTGCACGGGTCGCCCGCACCCGCCGGCATCGTCACGATCGCCAGCACCAGAATGTGCTGCGGATCGTTGGTCCCAAGGCGCGCGATGTCGACGTCATCGACGTCGATGTGGTACTCGGGGAACCAGGTGAACGGGTCGGCCAGGAGAAACGAAAGGGCGCTGTATTCCGCCGATTGCAGCCAGAACAGCCCCTCGCGCGCCGCGGGGACGAGGGCGAAGGTGCGGCACTCCGGAAAACCGTACAGGCCGCCCGGGAAGCGCACGAGTTCGTTCGAGGGAATGCTGATGGGACCCAGGAGGTCCGAGGCGATCGGGAGCCGATCGTCGGTCGCGGCAGCGACGGAAGCGCTCATCTGAGGTAGTCGGCCAGGTTGAGGCTCAACACGCGGGAGGTCGCCAGCATGGCCGCCTGATAGGCGGTCTGCCGCCCCACCAGCTCCGAGACGGCCTTTTCGATGTCGACGTCTTGCAGCTGCGACTTGAACGAGCGCAGCGAGGTATCGAGGGCATCGAGGTTCGAGGTCGCGACGTCGAGCTGCTGCGATGCCGCCCCGGTTTCGCCGACAAGGACTTGCACGCCGGCGTGCGCACTGTCGAGCTGAGACAGGCTGTTCTGGATCCCCGTCTGGTCGTTGGCGCCAAGCGCGGTGGACAGTTGGTCGAGCGCGGCCAGGACGCCGGTATTGAGGAAGATCTCGGTGCCGTTGTGGTTCGTGCGCACGCTCAGCGCCGACGAGATCTCGGTGCGGCGCGTCCCGGTGGGCGCGGCCGCGGTAAAGGGGGGCGTGTTCGAGTTGAACGGCGCCACGTTCGACTGGTCGCCGCCAAACAGGTACTCGCCCTGATGCTGCGAATTGCCGAGCTGCACCACGGTCTGGAGCAGCTGGTCGATCTCGGCCTTGGCAGTGTTGCGCGTCTGGGCGTCGGCCGTGCTGCTCCCCTGCTGGAGTCCGAGTTCCTTGGCGCGCTCGAGCACCTGCGTGACAGAATCGAGGACCGTTTCCTCACGATCGAGTCGTGCGCGCGCGGAGTTGATGTTGCGCTTGTACTGGTCGATGGCACGAATCGACGACCCCGAGGCCATGATGGACGTGGCCGCCGAGGGGTCGTCAGAAGCCTTCTCGACCCGGAGTCCGTCGGTGGCCCGTTCCTGCGCCTCGTTCATCGCTTTCAGCGATCGCTGCAGCGAGATCAGCGAGTTCCGGCTCACCATATTGTTGGTAATCCGCATGCGGCGTCAGCTCGGGCGAGTGGGTTCGGGCGTGGAGGCCTGGGAGGGCCGAAGATTTCCGGGCGGAAGAAGTTGCCGACCGCGTGGTACGCGCGTCATACGGGCAGTATCGACCACCTGCGTCGATCGCTTAACGACTTCCCACGTCGAACGAAGTCCTACCCCCGCATGGCCAACATCCTGTACGTCGACGACGAACCGTCGGTCGGTCTGATTCTCGAAGACACGCTGTCGCGCGCGGGGCATCGCCCGCTGGGCGCCCGGAACGTGGTGGAAGCGCTTCAGGTGCTCGCACGGGAAAGCGTCGACCTGATCATCTCCGACTATAGGATGCCGGGGCTCACCGGGCTGGAGTTCCTCTCGCTGCTGCAGCGCGAAGGGTACGACATCCCGTTGATCATGCTCACGGGGTACGCGAGCATCGAGCACGCGGTGGCGGCCATCAAGGCCGGGGCTATCGACTACATCACCAAGCCCATTCGCACGCAGCAACTCGAGCTGGCCATCGAACAGGCGCTGGAGTTCGTACGCCTGCGGCGCGAGAACGAGTCGCTGCGTCGCGAGGTCATGGAGTTCCGCAACGAGCGACAGATCATTGGCGAGAGCGTCCAGATCCGCCGCATCCTGCAGACGGTGGCCATGGTGGCGCCCACGCGCGCCACGGTCCTGCTGCAGGGGGAGAGCGGGACGGGGAAGGAGCTATTCGCGCGGGCGATCCACGACCAGAGCGACCGTCGCGACAAGCCGTTCATCAAGCTGAATTGCGCGGCGCTCCCCGAGGGGCTCATCGAGAGCGCGCTGTTCGGACACGAGCGCGGCGCCTTCACCGGCGCGGTGAAGCGAGTCGAAGGGGCCTTCGAGCGGGCACACGGCGGGACGCTCCTTCTCGATGAAATCTCGGAGATGCGCCTCGAGCTGCAGGCCAAGCTCCTGCGCGTGCTGCAGGAGCAGGAGTTCGAGCGCGTGGGAGGGACGACGCCAATCCGGGTCGACGTGCGCGTGATTGCCACGACGAACCGCAACCTGGCCGAGTTTGCGGCGGCGGGTCACTTCCGGCAGGACCTCTACTATCGACTGAGTGTCGTCCCGATCGACATCCCCTCGCTGCGGGAGCGTCCCGACGACATCCCGATGCTGGCCTATCGCTTCGCGATGCGCACGGGGAGCGAAGTGGGGAAGGAGATCAGCGGGATTGCCCCGGATGCGCTTTCGATGCTGCAGGAGTATCCCTGGCCGGGCAACGTGCGCGAGCTGCAACACGCCGTGGAACGCGCGGTGATCCTCTCCCACGATGCCGTACTGCCGGCGCATCTCTTCGAGCACCAGCGCATGGCAACCAACGGCGTGCATCCGCTCGTGCAGCAGGCGCTCAACCGATCGGCGACTCCCGAAGGCGGCGCCGCTGTCCCGGCCAGCGCTCCCCCGGGGGGAATCATCCTCACGACGCTCAATGTGGAAGAGGCGGAGCGAGCGCTGATCCAGCGGGCGCTGGAGCTCACGCGCGGCAACAGGACCAAGACGGCCGACCTGCTCGGCATCAGCGTGCGCACATTGCGCAACAAGCTGAACGGGCCGCAGCGCGCCGGCGTGGCAGAGGGCTAGACGCCGCCACGGGGAACGCGCGCGCGCCGGCACCCGGTAGCGGCGATGGTCGTCAGGCCAGGGGAACGCTGGCAAGAGTGACCGCTGCGAGACGGCAAACTCTTCCGTCGAGGCAAGAACTGCGTTCGGAAACGTGGGGTGTGCCGAGCCTGACGAGTGCCGCGAATGAGCCATCGCCGACAACTGTAACCACCCGTTCCTGCAACGACTTACGGGCGCCCTGCCTAACGGGGCGCCCATCGTTCTTTCTCCCGACGGCGCGTGGTCCGTGCATTGCCTTAGCCACTGGTGCGGTCGTGCGACCATGCGCGACCGATGTGGCTCGAGCCGCACCGATCACAGGAGAGGACGATGCTCTTTGGATTCTTCAGCCGGGTCTCGATGGCGCCCGACATGCGCGATGCCCTGGACGCGAGCAGTCAGCGCGTGAAGGGGATCGCGCAGCGTGTGTCGGCGGCGACGCTCCAGAGCCAGAGCGGCTTTGCCCTTCCCGATGGAACGACGGTACCGGGCGCCGTGAACCTGGAGGCGGAGATGACGTCGCTGGCCGATGAGCAGTTGCGCTACGAAACGACGGCCAAGCTCCTCGAGAAGACGTACGCGAAGCTTCGCCTGAGCATCCAGAACCGCTGATGACGATCCCCTCGATCAAGATGCTGCCGCTCCTGACGAACAACATGGAGTCGGCGCCGCGCCCCCCGCTCTTCCGCCCGCTGGACATCGCGACGAGCGGGATGTCGGTGCAGCGGCTGCGCATGGAGACGGCGGCAACGAACATCGCGAACGCCGAGACGACGCGCACCGACGCCGGCGGCCCATATCGCCGTCGCGTGGTGCGCGCCGAGGAAGCGGTGCGCGAAGGGGCGGCTCCGGCGTATCCGCCGCTCCCCAACAGCGAGAAGATCCCAGGCGTCTCGCCGCAGGATCCCACCGACACGTTAGGCGGCGTGCGCGCCGCCGCGATCGAGGAGGATCCGACGGAAGGGCCGCTCGTGTACGACCCCGGGCATCCGGACGCCGACCAGAACGGCTACGTGCGGTATCCCAACGTGCAAGTCACCAACGAGCTCGTGGACCTCATGGAGGCGCGGCGCGTGTACGAGGCCAACGCATCGGTGTTCACGGCGGCCAAGCAGCTGCTGCGGCGGGCGTTGGACATCTAGGACCGGACGGGGGACGGGGGACGGGGGACGGGAGTCGATCACGCACCACTTTCAGTGATTCTATGAGCATCAACGGGATTCGGGGTCCGTACAGCAATGCGGTTCGGCCGCAGGCGACATCGACCGTGCGCCCAAGCGGGACGCAGCCGGCGACGGGTGGCGCGCAGCGGGCCACGACCGCCGCGCAGCCGCAGTCGGCGACGGCGCTCAAGGGCGTGGCGCCCAGTGCCGGGAACGCGGTGCCGGTGCAGCCGCCGCAGGGGACAGACCCCGAGCTGTGGAGCGTGCTGACGCAGGATGAACGTGCCTACTTCGCCAAGTTAGGGGCGATGGGGCCGCTCACCTATGGTCGCGTCCTTTCCGGGCAGATGCCGGTGCAGGCACCGGCGGTGCGCGGCGGACGCCTCGACGTGAAGGCCTGAGCATGAGCGATCCGATTGGCGCCATCTCGTCGCGACTCTCGTCGTTCCAGGGCGGGGGCCTTGGCGCATCCGGCGGCGTTGGCGGCCCCGACGCGGCCAAGCGCTACACCTTCGACATTGGGAAGGGCGACGGCACGGCCGCTGGTTCGGCTGGCGGACCGTCGTTTGGCGACACGCTCACCACGGCCATCAACCAGGTCTCCGACGCGCAGGACCGGTCGGCCGAGCTGACGCAGAAGTTCATTCGTGGCGAGAACGTCGAGCTGCACCAGGTGATGGCGGCGGGCGAGGAAGCGGGGATCGCGCTCGAGATGATGATCGAGTTGCGGAACAAGTTCACCGACGCGTACCGCACGCTCATCAACATGCAGAGCTGAGGAGTAGCGAGACCGAATGCCAGAGGGACTGCGCGACCTCATCGATCGACTCGGCGGCTGGCGTCGCATCGCGACGCTCGGCGTGGGGCTGGGGGCGATCGCGCTCATTGTCGGCGTCTCGCGGTGGGCCACGGCTCCTGCGTTCGTGCCGATCTTCCAGTCAGTGTCGCTCGAGGAGAGCGCCAAGATCACCGACGGCCTCACGCAGGCGGGGATCGTGTACAAGCTCGAGCGCGGCGGCGCCGACGTCCTCGTCTCGACGATGGACCTGGCGCGGGCGCGCGTTGCCGTGGCGAAGGATGGCTCGCTGCCGGGCGCCGGCCGCCCCGGCTTCGAGCTGTTCGAGTCGCCGTCGTACACCATGACCGACTTCACGCAGCGCATCAACTACCGCCGCGCGCTGGAGGGGGAACTCGAGCGCACCATTGGCAAGATGCGCGGCATCGAGAGCGCGCAGGTGCACCTGGCGATCCACGAGACGTCGACGTTCCGGAGCACGGCGACGCCGGCGACGGCGAGCGTCGTCCTCAAGCTGCGGAGTGGCGAGGAACCGCCCGCCGACGTGGTGCGCGGCATTTCGCAGTTGGTCGCCTCGAGCGTGGACCGCCTCGAGAGCGAGAACGTGACCGTGGTGGACGAGGCCGGGCGCCTTCTCACCATGCCCAGCGACCATACCACCGCCGCCGGGCTCACCTCGCGACAGCTCGAGGTGCAGCAGCAAATGGAGGATCACTTCCGGCTCAAGGCGGAGGAGATCGTCTCGCAGGTGGTGGGAAGCGGGAATGCGCGCGTGCAGGTGGCGGCGTCGATGAACTTCGACCGCTTGGAACGCACGACGCAGACCATGGATCCCGAGAAGCAGGTGACCGCCACGGAGCAGAAGGCGGAGATCGTACCCGGGGCGCAGGGCGGCGCCGGCTCGTCCAACCAGGCCATCACCTACGAGAACTCCAAGAGCACCGAGCTCTTTGCACCTGCCGCGGGGACGGTTCGTCGCCTGACGGTGGCAGTGCTGGTGAACGACAAGCAGACGGGGACCGGCGACAGCGTGCGCTTCTCCAAGCGCGCCCCGGAGGAGATCGCGCTCCTCGACACGCTGGTGCGCAACGCGGTCGGCTTCGACTCGGCGCGCGGCGACCAGGTCTCGGTTGTCTCCGTGCCATTCGCGATTCCGGCCATTCCTGCCCCGGTCGTCGAGCCGCCGCCAACAGCGCTTCAGAAGGTCCAGCAGAACCAGACGCTGATCCTGAACGGCGCGGCGCTCGTCTTCGCCTTCGTCATCGGCTTCATGTCATTGCGTTCGTTGCGCGGCAGCGCCAAGGGAGGCGGCACGCCGGCGCTGTCGGCGTCGGCGCAGCTGCAACTCCCGCACACCGATCGCTTCGACGCGACGGCGCTCTCCGCCAGCCATGCCGCCGACACGCACGTGGAAGACCCGAGTCGTGCCGTGAAGATGCTGCCGGAGCTGGCGGCGTTGCAGGCGAACCAGGAGACAAAGCAGCGCGTGTCGATGACGGTCGAGAAGCAACCGGAGATCGCGACCAAGATGATGAAAGCCTGGCTGAAGGAGGCCTAGCCGGTGAGTACGGCCCTCGCCACGCGCGGTAGTTCCAGCGGACTCGATCTCATCGACCCGGGAACGCTCTCCGGACGACAGAAGGCGGCCATCCTCTGCCTTGCCCTCGGCTCGGACGTGGCCGCGAGCATGACGCAGACGTTGACGCAGGAGGAGGTCGACGCGATCTCGTTCGAGATTGCGCGCATGGAGAGCGTGTCACCGCAGGTCGTGGACTCGGTCCTCGACGAGTGGATGACGCGCATCATGGTGGCCGACTCGCTCGCCCAGGGCGGCGTGGAGGCCGCGCGCGAGATCCTCGAGAAGGCATTCGGCGCGCGCAAGGCGCAGCAGGTCCTCGAGCGCATCCAGGGGCAGCTGCAAAACACCATCGGCCTCCACCGCCTGCGCAACGCCGACGCGCAGCAGCTGGGACAGATGCTCGCCGGCGAGCACCCGCAGACGATCGCGCTCATCCTGGCGCACCTCGATCCGCAACACACCGCCGCGATTCTGAAGGAGGTCGATACCTCCATCGGCGCCGAGGTGGTCTTTCGCATGGCGAAGATGGAGAAGGTGCAGCCCGAACTCCTGATGCTCATCGAGCGATCGCTGTCTGCCGACGCGGACCTCACGGCGTCGCAGGGGATGTCGTCGTCGGGCGGTCCGGGGGCCGTGGCCTCGGTGCTCAACTACGTGGCATCGTCGCTGGAGAAGGTCCTGCTCGATGGCGTGGCCACGATGGACCAGTCGCTGTGCGACCAGATCAAGAACCTGATGTTCGTCTTCGAGGACATCGGGACGCTCGACGCCCGCGCGCTGCAGCGCCTGCTGCGCGATGTGGACTCGAAGGAGCTGGCGCTCGCCCTCAAGGCGGCCAGCGGCGACCTGCGCTCGAAGATCACGGGAGCGATGTCGCAGCGCGCCGTGCAGGCGCTCAACGACGAGATGGAGATGCTCGGCGCCGTGCGCATGCGCGATGTCGAGGGCGCCCAGGCCAACATCGTGGCAATGGTGCGCAAGCTCGAGGAAGCGGGCGAGATCGTGTTGAGTGGCGGCGACGATGACATGGTCCAGTAGCGCGTCGCGCGGCCCGCGCCGCGATCCGGGATCGCTCAAGGCAACGCCGGTGGCGTGGGACGAACTCGCCCTCGACACGCGCATGCTGCACGACGTCTTTGCGGCGCGCAGCGAGCCGGCGCCGGAGCCTGCGGGTTTTGCCGAGGCGCCGTTGGTGGACCAGGAGACAATGGCGCGTGCGCTGCAGGAGGCGTACGAGCGTGGCATGGAAGACGGGCGCCGCGCCGGCGAGATCGCCGAGGCGGCGCGCCTGCGCGGCGCCGTGCACGCGACGAGCGATGCACTGGCCTCGGCGCAGGACAACTCCAATCGCTGGGTGGGGAACGCGGAGGAGAACCTCTGCGCGCTGGCCATCGCCATCGCGCGCCAGGTGATTGGGAGAGAGATCGCGATCGACAAGTCGTCGCTTGCCGACATGGTGCGGCAGGCGCTGGCGGAGTTCCCGCTCGACCATGCGCTCACGATACGGGTGAACCCTGGCGACCTGCAGGCGATCCAGTCGGCGTTCTTTGCTGCTGGCGAGGCGTCGCCGCTCGCCCAGCGCAAGGATGTGCAGTGGATGCCCGACGGGCGCGTTGCGCCTGGCGGCTGCCTCATCGAAGGACGCGACCGCATCGTGGATGGCCGCGTCGACACGGCGCTGGAGCGCCTGTACCGCCGACTGACCTACACCGGTGCCTGAGACCCTCGTGCGTCGCCTGGGCGACGTGACCCGCTTTGCGCGCTACGGCCGCGTCACCCGCCTCGTGGGGCTGGTGGTGGAGGCCGTGGGCCTCGACGTCGGCGTGGGCGAGTTGTGCCGCATCTCCTCGCTCACCGACGAGCACTCGGTCCTGGCCGAGGTCGTGGGCTTCCATGAGCGCGGCGTCCTGCTCATGCCGTTAGGCGAGCTGGCGGGACTGCACCCCGGGAGCAGCGTGCAGCCGCTCGGTCGCTCGTTCGGCGTCGACGTGGGCCCCGGGATGCTGGGGCGCGTGCTCAACGGGCTGGGACACCCGATTGACGGGAAGGGGAAGCTCGAGGCCGAGGAGCGCGTCCCACTCACCGGCGAGCCGCCGCACCCGCTCGAACGCCAGCTCATCCACGAGCCGCTGGTGACCAACGTGCGCGCCCTCGACGGCATGCTGACCATCGGCAAGGGACAGCGCGTGGGGATCTTTGCCGGCTCGGGCGTGGGCAAGTCGACGCTGCTGGGAATGATTGCCCGGCAGGCGACCGCCGACGTGAACGTGATCGCCCTCCTCGGCGAGCGCGGACGCGAGGTGCGTGACTTCATCGAGCACTCGTTAGGTCCGGAGGGGCTGGCGCGCTCGGTGCTGATCGTGGCGACGGGCGACCAGGCCGCGCTCGTGCGCGCCCGCGGCGCCCTCGTCGCCACCTCGATCGCCGAGTACTTCCGCGACCAGGGCAAGCACGTCCTGCTGATGGTGGACTCGGTGACGCGTGTGGCGATGGCCTGGCGCGAGATCGGGCTCGCCACCGGCGAGCCGCCGACGACCAAGGGATATCCGCCCTCGGTGTTCGCCAACCTCCCGCGACTCCTCGAGCGCGCGGGGAACGGCGCCCACGGCGGCATCACCGGGATCTACACCGTGCTCGTGGACGGCGACGACTTCAACGAACCGGTGGCCGACGCCGCGCGCTCCATCCTCGATGGGCACGTGGTCCTCACGCGCCGCCTGGCGAGCGCCGGGCACTTCCCGTCCATCGACGTCCTCGAGAGCAAGAGTCGCGTGCGCGACGCCATCATCGACGATGGGCAGCGCAACGCGGCCAATACGTTCATGCGCCTCGAGGCGGCCTACAGGGAAAAGGAAGACCTCATCATGGTCGGCGCCTACCAGAAGGGGAGCGACCCCATGGTCGACGCCGCGCTGCGTTCGCGCGAGCAGATGCTTGGCTTCCTGCAGCAGCGTCCCGATGAAGTGACGACGTTCGACCAGACGCGCCAGTCGCTCATCGGGCTCACCCAGCGGGCCGGCGCCACCGGCCAGGTGCACGCATGATGTTCAAGTTCCCGCTGCAGCGGCTCCTCGACCTCAAGGCGAAACACGAGCAGGAGATGGCGCGCCAACTCGCCAATGCGCAAAACGCGGCGCAGGCGGAGCGCGACGTTCGCGACGAGTTGGCGCGCGCGCACGCGGCGGCGCACACGAGCCTGGCCAGCGCCACCGGCGATGGCGTCACGGTGGGCGAACTCGTGAGCCTGGCGCAGACGCTGCTCCCGCTGCAGGAGCGCGTCTCGCAGGCGGACGAACGCACCGTCGCGGCGGAGCAGGTGGTGGACGAGCGCCACCAGAAGCTCAACGAAGCGTTGCAGGAACGGCAGGTGCTCGACCGGCTGCGCGAGAAACGGTTGGACACGCACCGCGCCGAGGAGAACGCCCGCGACCTGGCGGCCATGGATGCCATTGCCCTCACGCGCTACAAGACCCCCAGCGGCTCCAAGGGGAGCCAGAAGGACGGTTGATCATGATCAAAGTCATTCTCTTCGCGGTGATCGGGCTCGTGATCGGGCTGGGCGGTGGCTCGGCGGTCTCCGTCATGAAGGCCAAGAAGGCGTATGCCGCCGATGTGGCGCACAAGGCGAAGGTCGTCGCCGATTCTCTCGCCAAGGCGGAGGAGCAGGGCGCGAAGCACGTCGCCAGGACGGACGGGGCGAGCGACACCACCGCCCACGACTCCACCGCGACCGACAGCAGCGTGGCCGAAGCCGAGGGTGGCAAGGGCGCCGAGGGGCACGAGGCGCCAGCGAAGGACGTGGCGTCGTCGCACGGCGACAAGGCAGCGGCACCGGCGAGCGACGCGGAGCCCGCCGCCGCTGCCAAACCGCCAAAGACCTATAGCAGGGCGGTGAAGACCGTGGAGGCCAATGGCGTTCCGCGCGACAAGCCGCTCGTGGTCACGCGCCCGTCGCTTCCGCCCAAGCCCATGGCAGCCGCCACCGTGCCACCCGGCGCGGCCAAGCTGGCCAAGATCTTTGCCGCCATGCCAGCGAAGGATGCCGCCAAGGTCCTGGAACAGCTCGACGACAGCGAAGTGCAGAGCGTGATCTCGACCTTGAGCGAGAAGCAGGCCGCCGCCGTCATCCAGAACTTCCCGCCCGAGCGCGCGGCCAAGATCACCAAGGCCGTGTTGCGCAGCGTCCCACCGGTGAAGCCATGAGCCTGCACATTCCTCCGGTGCGGCCGGCGAGCGAGCCGGCGGCGCCAACGGCGTACGAGCCGCCGTCTTCAACCCAGGCGCCCGAGCGCGCGTTTGGCACCGCCCTCGCCAACGCGATGCACGAGCCGTCGTCGCAGTCGGCGGAGGCCGCGCGCGAGCGCCGCATGCGCGGCGCGCGTGGTGAATCACGCACAGGCGCGGCGAACCTCGACCGCGAGTCGGCGCGCGCGAGCGAACGGACGAGCGCCACCACGAGCGGGCGCGCCAGCGAGCGTTCACGCGAACGCTCGGACGCGAACGAGCGCGCGAACGAGCGCGCGAACGAGCGCGCGATCGAACGTGCGAACGCACGCGCGAGTGAGCGTGCGACCGAACGTGCGACCGAACGTGCGACCGAACGTGCGACCGAGCGCGCCGCCGAGCATGGGAGCGAGCGTGAGAGCGTGCGTGCGAACGCCCGCGCGTCCAAGCGCGCCGGCGAAACTTCGGCGGCCGACCAGCCAGGTCGCGGTGATGCAATGGCCGCTGGGCGCGAGCGCCCACTTTCCGCCAGCAGCAAGCGCGACGCTCTCGAAGGCGACGTCACCGAGTCGAGCGCTCAGTCGGCGGAGAGGACCGGCGCGACTGCCGATCGTGACGTCGTGGGCGATGCGAGCGGAACCACGTCCTTCTCATTCCGCGAGGTCCTCGCCGCGCTGCAGGAAGGGGGCGATGTGCGGGACAGCGCCGAGGAAGGCGAGTCGTCGGACGATGTCGCCCCCGCCGAGCCTGCGTCGACGGAATCGGAGCTGGCGCGCGCCGAACAGTTTGTCGCCAGCACACTCGAGGCGGCGGTGGCCCCGCTCGCACCGCTCGCGCTCGTGACGACCGCTGCGGTAGGTGCAACGGCGGCAGACACGCCCGAGGCGCCCGGCGCCGCTGGGCGTGGGACACCGACGCTGACGATTGCCGCGCGCGACAAGCGCCCTGACCACGACGCACGCCTCGCCGGAATTGCCGCGGCGCTGGCCCGCAATCCTCTCGCGGTGCGCGGCGAGACCGAGGCGCTCAACCCCGAGGTGCGTGCGCGACTCGAGCGCGTGATCGAGCGCATGGAGTCCGAGTACGGCTACACCGTCTCGGTCGTGGAGACGGTGCGCTCGCAGGAGCGGCAGGACGCGCTCTTCGCGCAGGGGCGCACGGCGCCGGGTCCCGTCGTGACGTGGACGCGCAACTCGAAGCACATCGACGGCCTTGCCGCCGACGTCGTGATCGACGGCGGCTACACCAACGGCGCGGGGTTCGAGCGCTTGGCGCGCGTGGCGCGCGAGGAAGGGTTGCGCACGCTCTGGCCGCGCGATCCCGGGCACATCGAGCTCGCGCCTAACGCCGGCTCGACGCTGGCCAGCGCGGCAACGCGCCCGGCCGTCGCGCGCGACGGCGCAGCAGCGGCCGCCGTGCTCCCCTTCCCCGCCACCGCCAACACGGCGGGGACGCCCCCGGCCATTCCGCATGCCGCACGCGCGGCGTTCGACCCGGCCAGCGCACGCCGAGCGGAGGCCCCAGCATTGACGTTAGGCAACCGGGCGACGGCCGCGACCACCGCGACCGCCGCGGACACGCCGCTGCTGTCCATCCCGGGAGCGGTGGTGCCGATGCTCGAGGAAGGGAGCGCGCTTCCGCCGCTGGCGCTGGAGGTCGGCCCCTTCCTGTCCGGGGAGCGCCGGGCGGCGGACGCCGCCGTGCGCGCCACTCCCGTCGCCCCCACGCAGGCCAACGGTTCGCAGCATGCCGCGCCGGCTCGCATCGTGGGTGTAGCGCCCGTCGCGACAGTCGCGACCGTCGCGCCGGTAGCCTCCGTGGCCCCGGTCGCCCAGGTCGCGCAGGTCGCGCAGGTGGCAGAGGTCGCGCGTGTGGGCGGCGCGGCCAGTGCATCAGCGCCCGGCGCGACATCGGTCGACACCGGCGCCCCCACCGCCCCCACGCTCCTCCACGGACCCGCCGTTGCACGTGACGGCAACACCCGCGGCTCGACGAGCAGCGAGCGCCACGCATCGCTCGAGCGCGGCGACCGTGGGCGTGGCGGCGACGACGAGCGAAGCGACGCCGTGGCTGGCGTGCCAACGCCGCGCAGCGAGCGCGAAGGGAGTTCGCTCCCGCTGGCGCGCGAGCTGGCGGCGCGCGAGCTCTCTTCGCTCGGCTTGAGCGAGCGCGGAACTGCATCGCCGGTCGCCGGGCTCTCGCACTCCGATGCCACCGAGCGCATCGCGCGCGTCCTGCGCATCCAGGACGCGGGCAATGACCGCCCGCTCTCGTCGGTGCTGCTGCGACTCGACTCGCCCGACGGCGGCGAGGACCGCATCCGTATCGACATGCGCGGGCGCTCGATCGGGGCCACGCTCGACGTGGCCGACCCGCAGGCGGCCGAGCAGCTGCGGCAGCACGTGGGAGAACTGCAGCAGGCGCTGCAGCGACAGGGGTTGGAGGGCGAGTCGCTTCTCGTCCGCACGACCCAACGCACGACGGATGCAACGACGCTCACCGCATCGGCGGTTGCCGCCGAGCGCGACGTGTTGCGGGCGGCATCAGCCTCGGCTTCGGATGGCGGAGGCTCCACCGCGAAGGATTCGCGCAACCCGAATCGCGCGCCGCTCGATCGTGAGTACGCGCGCGAGGGCACCGACCAACAGCGGTCGCGGCAGCGCCGTGACGGCAAGGGAGACAATCGGTGAGCAACATCATCACAGCCGCGAGCAAGTCCGTGTATGCCGCGACGTCGAGTTCGTCGTCCTCCGGGTCGTCGAGTTCGTCGTCAACGCAGACCGCGGTAGCTGGCGGCAGCATGGACAAGAATGCCTTCCTGAAGCTCCTGACCACGCAGATGCGTTACCAGGATCCGCTGGATCCGATGGACGGGAAGCAGATGGCGGCCGACCTCGCGCAGTTCTCGGGGTTGGAGCAGCTCCTCAACATCAACGAGAAGCTGGAGGCGCAGGCCGGGCAGTACGCCGGGCTGGCCCAGGCGATGAGCAACGTCTCGGCGATGGGGACGATCGGCAAGACGGTGATGATCGAGAGCGACAAGGTCCTGCTGACCAAGGATGCCGACGGCAACCTGGGCGGGTCCGTGCTGGCCGACATCACCACGAGCGGCGTGGCCACACTCACGCTGCTGGACAAGTCCGGCAGGGAAGTCGGATCACGGTCGTTAGGCTACATCGGCACGGGCACGCAGCAGTCCTTCGACATCGGGTCGGCCGCCAACGGCCTTTCCGCGGAGGGAGCGTACCAGGTGCGCATCGATGTGGCCGGCACCGACGGCAAGGACGTGCCGCAGAAGACGTACACGGTCGGTAGGGTCGATGGGCTCATGTACGGGACGGACGGCGCCGCCATGCTCACCATGGGGCCGCTCCAGATCGCCTACAGCGCCATCATCAAGATCCTCGCCTAGACGCGGTTTCCACCCTCCACTTCCCCGACAGGACCAGTACCCCATGATGCGTTCGCTTTTCTCCGGTGTGTCCGGCCTGCGCAACCACCAGGTGCGCATGGACGTCATCGGCAACAACATCTCGAACGTCAACACCGTCGCTTTCAAGGCCGGGCGCGTGACGTTCAAGGAAGGCTTTGCCCAGCTCCTGCAGGGCGCCTCACGTCCCCCCGGTGACCTCGGCGGCATCAACCCGATCCAGGTTGGCCTCGGCATGCAGATCGGCTCCGTCGACATGATGTACAGCCAGGGCAACCTCGAGACCACCGGCCTCACCACCGACCTGGCCATCCAGGGCGACTCGTTCTTCGTCGTGAAGAAGGGGACGCAGAACTACTACACCCGCTCCGGCAACTTCCAGTTGGACGCCGACGGGCAGCTCGTCTCGCCCACCAACGGCTTCGTGGTGCAGGGGCGGATGGCCGACAACGGCGTCTTTCTCGACGGCGTGCGCCCCATCACGCTCCCCGTGGGCCAGAAGACGGCCGCCAAGGCGACCGACTCGGCCAAGCTCGCCGGCAACCTCGACGCCGCCGCCCCGGTCTTCGTCGGGACGTTCGACGCCACCGGGCGTGCCGACCCGCAGAACGCCGACTCGTGGTCGGAAACGTCGATCACCGTCTTCGATTCGTTAGGCAACCAGCACGACCTCAAGCTGCAGTTCTGGAAGACCGGCGCCGACACCTGGAGCTGGCAGGTCGACGGGACCAACCTCCCCGCCGGCTTCACCCCGCCCAACAGCACCCCGCAGACCCTCCAGTTCGACACCATGGGGATCCTGATGACCGCGGCGCCCACCAGCCCGCCGGTCATCTCCTTCACCCCGCCGGGCGCCAACCAGGTCGACATCACCCTCGACCTCGGCGGCAACACCGTCAACGGCATCACCTCGTTTGCCGGCACCAACACCGCGGTCCTCAAGGACCAGAACGGCTACGAGGCCGGCCAGCTGCAAAACTTCTCCATCGACCGCACGGGGCTCATCACCGGCGCGTTCACCAACGGCACCAACGTCGTCCTGGCGCAGATCGTCCTCGCCGACTTCAACAACCCCGGCGGCCTCCTGCGCGTGGGCGACAACATGTACGCCGTGTCGGGCAACTCGGGCGGCGCCGTCCTCGGCTACTCGCTCGAGGGGATCCAGTCGACCATGACGTCCGGCGCCCTCGAAATGTCGAACGTCGACCTGGCGCAGGAATTCACGAACATGATCGTGACCCAGCGCGGCTTCCAGGCCAATTCCCGCGTCATCACGAGCAGCGACGAGATGCTGCAGGAACTCGTGAACCTGAAGCGGTAGGCGCACCCTGAACGACGGCGGCGGCGCGACTCCGGGTCGCGCCGCCGCTCGTTGGGTCCGCGCTCAGCGCGGAGGAAAATACCGCCCCCCCTTCCCCGGCAAAGGCTTCCGCCTCGCGCATTCGTGCCGGGAAGCCACGCGGGGCTCCACCCCCCACAACCGATCGCGTAAGGCATTGGCATTTCGTGCGTTAGCTCACGAAGCGCCAACCGCGCCGCCTCCCCTTTCGTGTGGCCCGCGGCGTGCCTTCTCACAGCTGCGCACGTCGTGCGTTCGCCGGCCGGCCCAGACTCGCCGAGCCGCGCCCCGCGACTCCAGAGGCCGCTCACGCTTTCGGTTCCGCTCATGTCAGAACAAGCCGCAGCACCTGAAGAGGGTGCAGAAAAGCCCGCCAAGGCGGCGCCCAAGGGGGTCGTCCTCATCGGCGCCCTGGTGGGGTCGCTCCTGATTGGCGGGGCGGCCGGCGTCTTTGCCGTTGGCCCCATGCTCGCCAAGAAGTCGGGCTACGTCGTGACCGCGCATGCGGAGGGCGACTCGGCCTCCGCCGAGGGGGAGGCGGGGGGCGAGGGCGACGCGGCGGCGGAAGGGGGGCACGGCGGCGGCAAGGAAGGCGAGGGGGGAGCGCCGGCCAACCTGCACCTCGTCGACAACCTGGTCCTGAACCCGGCCGGCTCGGGTGGCTCGCGCTTCCTCATGCTCGCCGCGGCGATCGAGTTCTCCGACGCCGCGCTGGTCGAGGAGACCAAGGCCCGCGACGCCGAGGTGCGCGACATCGTGCTGCGCGTCATGGGCGCCAAGTCGGTCGAGCAGCTCTCCGAGATGTCGAACCGCGAGGCCATCAAGCACGAGCTGGCCGATTCGCTGGCGACGCTGTTCAAGCCGAAGAAGGGCTCCAGGAAAAAGCCCATCTCGCGCATCTACTTCCCCCAGTTTGTCATCCAGTAGGCCGTGGCCTCCGAGACACTCTCCCAGAACGAGATTGACGCCCTCCTCGGTGGCGGGGGGCGATCGACCGTTGCCGCCGCGCTGCCGTCGGCCCGCGACATCCTCGCGGAGGCGCAGGTCTACGACTTCCGGCGTCCGCACCGCATCTCCAAGGAGAAGCTGCGGACGCTGGAGGCGATGTACGAGCGCTTCGCGAAGTCGCTGGAGGGATGGCTCCTCGGGCGCGTGCGCGGGGGCGTGGCGTTGCAGCTGCAAAGCGTCGAGCAGTTCTCGTTCGGTGAGTTCACCCTGTCGCTCCCGACCCCCTGCGCCTCGTACACCTTCGAGTTGCGGGATACCGGCGGGCAGCAGGGGGTGATCGACTTCGGGCACGAGTTCGCCTACTTCCTGGTCGACCGCCTCTTTGGCGGGAGCGGGACGCCCGCGCTCCCCAACCGCGCCCTCACGCCCATCGAGCGCATGGCCGTGCGCATGGTCGCCGACCGCGTGCTCAGCGTGCTGGGCGAAGTGTGGCAGGACTACATCGAGATGGACCTGGGCCTCACCGGCTTCGAGTCCATTCCCGAGATCCTGCGCGTCGCCAACCGCGAGGATCCGGTTCTCGTGGCCAACATCGAGGTGGCCGCCGCCGAGACGCGGTCGCTTCTCCTCGTTTGTCTCCCGTTCGCCGTCCTCGAGCGCTTCTTTGCCGGCGGCAACGAGCGCCGCGCCTCGATGCTGGGGACGCCGCAGGAGCAGGAGCTGAACCGCGACCTGGCCGAGCTCTCGGTGCGCGGGGCCCGCATTCCCGTCGCGGCGCGCCTTCCCTCGTTCCGCATGTCGATGCGCGAACTCCTCGCCCTCTCGTCGGGGAGCGTGGTGTCGACGGGCGTGACGCGCAACGAGGAGCTCGACGTCATCGTTGGATCGCAACCTCGCTTCAGGGCATCGCCGGGCCGCATCGGTCCGTCGCTCGCCGTTCGCCTTACCGACGGGCTCCTTCCGGCGCCCGAGACCGACACCCTCCCGATCACGCGGACCACGTTGCCATGACCGCACCCGACACCAGCATGCCCGACCCGATGGAGGCGAACTTCGAGGAGATCACGTCCGTCCTCTCGGCGGGCGGCGAGGTTCCCATCTCGCTCCTCCTCGACCTCACGCTCCCCGTCTCGATCGAGTTGGGGCGCACTGCCATGACGGTGCAGGAAGTGCTGCGCCTCGGGCGTGGCAGCGTGATCCAGCTCGACCGCCTGGCGGGCGAGCCGATCGACATCTACGTCGGCGACCGCCGCTTCGCCGAGGGTGAAGTGGTGGTGCTGGGCGAACACTTCGGCGTGCGCATCACGCGCATCCTGTCCAAGAAGGCGATCGCGGAGGCCGCGGCGTGACGTTCAGTTCCATCGTCGGCGTCGCGCTGACCCTTGCCTTCGTCCTCGGCCTCCTCGCGGTCACCATGCGATTGTTGCGCAAGGTGTCGCAGGGGAGCGCTCTGGGGCGCGGCCAGGACCGCGTGTCGCTGGAGGTGGTGCAGCGCATCGCGTTAGGCCCCCGCCAGGGGATCGCCGTGGTGCGCATTGGCGAACAGCTGGTGGCGGTGAGCGTTGGCGAGGGGGGGGTGCGTACGCTGGCGGAGCTGGAGGCGGTGGAGGGGTCGGTTCCGTCGACCGTGCACGCCACGGCCGTTGCCCCGGTCGAGACACCGGTGGCGGGGACGCGCGATTTCCGCACGGCGCTGATGCACGGGCTCCGCTCGGCGGGGCTTCCGCTGGCGCTGGCGCTGCTGGCCGGGGCGACGTTAGGCGCCGGGGCGGTTGCGGCGCAGGCGGCGACGCAGCCCGCGACGCGCCTGGCGACGCCGCCGGCGACACGCCCCGCGACACCGCCGGCGATGCCGCCAGCCGCAACTCCGCAGCGTCCGGCGCCGGCTGGTGGCGCCGCATCGCGTCCCGGCGCCGCCGCGGCCGCGGCCGTCGGCCAGCCGCAACGTCCGGTCACCGCCACGCCGTCGGTGCCGGCGGCTCCGCAGGGCAACGCACTCGATGATGCGTTAGGCAAGGCGATGCCCAAGCTCGACCTCGCCGTCGACGGGAGCAAGCCGGGCGGGCTCCGCCTGAGCGGTTCGGTGGGGATCGTCATCATGATGGGGCTCCTGACGCTCCTTCCGACGCTGGTCCTCATGATGACCAGCTTCACGCGCATCCTCATCGTGCTGCAGTTCCTCAAGCAGGCGCTGGGGACGCAGTCGGCCCCACCATCGCAGCTCGTGAGCGCGCTCGCCTTGCTCCTGACGGGCTTCGTGATGGCCCCGACCATGTCCGAGGTGAACCGCGTCGCCATTGCCCCCTGGCTCGACGGGCAAATCGAACAGGGCGTGATGATGAAGAACGCGCTGGGGCCGATGCGCGAGTTCATGCTGCGCCAGACGCGCGAGCGCGACATCACCGCCTTCGTCGACATGGCCGGCGGCACCCCGCCCGCGCGCCCCGAAGACGTCTCCACGATCGTCCTCACCAGCGCCTTCGTCACCAGCGAACTGCGCACCGCCTTCCAGCTCGGCTTCGTCCTGTTCCTCCCGTTCATCATCATCGACATCGTCGTCAGCTCGGTCCTGATGAGCATGGGGATGTTCATGCTCCCGCCGGCAATGATCTCCATGCCCTTCAAGCTCCTCCTCTTCGTCCTCGTCGACGGCTGGTCGCTCCTGATCCAGTCGCTCGTCCAGGGCTTTCGTTAGGCACCCCTCGTCCCCAGCCTTCGCTGGGTCAGGCCTCTCGTCCTCTCGTCTTCTCGTCTTCTCGTCTTCTGATGTCCTACGCCCTCGTCACGGACCTCGCCCGCAACGCCATGCTGGTCGCGATGCTCCTCGCCGCGCCCCTCCTCGCGGTGTCGCTCATCATCGGGCTCCTGGTCAGCATCCTCCAGACGGTGACGCAGATCCAGGAGCAGACGCTCTCGTTCGTCCCCAAGCTTGTGGGGATCGCCGCCGTCTTCATGGTCGGGCTCCCGTGGATGTTGCAGCTGCTGGTCGACTACACGCAGAAGTTATTCCGCTCGCTCCCCGCCCTCATCACCAACTGAGCGCACCACGGATGACGCCGACCTTCGACCTCCTCGCGCCCGGCGCCCCCACCGCCCTCGTGCTCTTCAGCGCGCGGGTGAGCGGGCTCGTGCTGGTCGCGCCGGTCTTCTCGGCGCGCCCCGTCCCGGTGGCGATCAAGACCGGGCTCGTCATCCTCCTCTCCGTCCTCCTCACCCCGGTGGCGCAGTTGCACCTGGTGCGCCTCCCCGACCTCACGCCGGTCGCGATCCTGGGCGAGACGCTCGTCGGTTTCGCCCTCGGCCTTGGCGCGGCCCTCCTCATCGGCGCCGCGGAGACCGCGGGAGAGCTCCTCTCGATCCAGATCGGGCTGTCGGGCGCGGCCATCGTCGACCCCATGTCGTCGCACCAGACCACCGCGCTGGGGCAGTTCGTGCACCTCTTCGCCATCGCGCTCGTCCTCTCACTGGACGGGCACCTCGTCATGCTCGATGCGCTGGCGGCGAGCGCCCAGCGCATCCCGGTCGGCACGCCGCTCGACATCGCCGCCGGGCTCCGTGACTTCGTGCGCACCGGCGCCACGCTCTTCTCGTTAGGCCTGCAGTTCGCGGCGCCGATCATCGCCGTCGTGCTGGTGGCCAACGTCGCCCTCGCCGTGCTGAGCCGAGCCGCGCCGCAGCTGCAAATCCTCCAGCTCGCGTTCCCCGTCCAGATCCTCATCGGCATCGGGACGCTGGTCGCGACGCTCCCCTTCATCGCCACCTGGTTCCTGGGGTGGGAGGCGTCGTACGACGGCGTCCTCACCCGGGCCATGTCCGCGCTCGCGGGAGTCCGCTGACATGGCACTGGCCGACCAGGAAAAGACCGAAGCGCCAACACAAAAGCGGCGCGATGATGCCCGGGCCGAGGGACGCATCCCACGCTCGCAGGAGCTCACGACGTCGTTCGTGCTCCTGGGGGCGGCGATGCTGCTCAACCTCATGGGGCGTACGATGGGGCACCAGGTGATGGGGATCTTCTCCGACGGCCTCACGCTGGTGGGAACGGTCGACGTGAGCCAGGAGTCGGCGGTCTCGATGCTGCGTTCCTTTGGCGCCCGCGCGATGTTCATCATCGGGGGCTGGGGAGGCGCGCTGATGATCATGGGGCTCGCCATCGCCGTGCCGCAGGCGCGCGGCGTGCTCACCTTCAAGCCGCTCGCCCCCGACTTCGCGAAGCTGTCGCCGGCGCGCAACGCCAAGCGCATCCTCGGGATCCAGTCGCTGGCCGACCTGTTCAAGTCGCTGCTCAAGCTGGCCCTGATCGGCTATGCGGTGTACAGCGCGTTAGGCGCGGCCTGGCACGACATCATCGCCCTCGCGCAGGAGCCGAACTTCAGCTTCCTGCTGGTTTCGATGCGCTACTCGATCAAGCTCCTCACCACCGCCGGGCTGTGCTACCTGGCGCTGGCGGGACTCGACTACGCCTTCCAGATCTGGCAGTACGAGTCGTCGCTCAAGATGAGCCGCGACGAGATCCGGGAAGAGTCGAAACAGTCGGAGGGCGACCCGCTGGTGAAGCAACGCATGCGCTCGTTTGGCCGCGCGCTGGCGCGCCGGCAGATGATGCGCGACGTCCCGAAGGCCGATGTCGTGATCACCAACCCGACGCACATCGCCGTCGCCCTCCTCTACGATCCGTTCAGGGCCCCCGCCCCCATCGTCCTCGCCCTCGGCCAGCGCAAGGTGGCCGAGCGCATCAAGGCGATCGCACGCGAGAACGGGATCCCGTGCATCGAGAACAAGCCATTGGCCCGCGCGCTCCTCGCCGCCGCCAAAGTCGGACAGATGATTCCCAGTGAACTCTACGTGGCCGTTGCCGAGATCCTCGCCTTCGTGATTCGTCGCCGCATGGCGCGCGGGCAGCCGCTGCAGGGAGTGAGCGCATGAGCACGAGCGCGCGCCCGATGCCGGCCATCGAGGGGATGGCCAAGCGCAACGCCGAGATGGGGCTTGCCATCGCGGTCGTCTTCGTCCTCGCGCTGATGATCGTCCCGCTCCCGGCGATCATCCTCGACCTGCTGCTCGCCACGAGCATCGGGCTCTCGCTGGTCGTGCTCCTGACGACGATGCAGACGGTCGAGCCACTCGAGTTCTCGTCGTTCCCGGCGCTCCTCCTCCTCCTCACACTCTTCAGGCTCGGCCTCAACTTCGCCTCGACGCGCCTCATCCTCAGCGATGGGCACGCGGGACAGGTCATCCAGGCGTTCGGGCAGTTCGTCATCGGCGGCAACTACGCCGTGGGCGTGGTCCTCTTCCTGATCCTCATCGGCATCAACTTCATCGTGATCACGAAGGGTGCGGGGCGCGTGGCCGAAGTCGCGGCGCGCTTCACCCTCGACGCGATGCCGGGCAAGCAGATGGCGATCGACGCCGACCTCTCGGCCGGCCTCATCGACGAAGGCGAGGCGCGCCGCCGCCGTGAGGAGATCGCGCGCCAGGCCGACTTCTACGGGGCGATGGACGGTGCCTCGAAGTTCGTGAAGGGCGATGCGATTGCCGCGCTCCTCATCACCGGCATCAACATCCTGGGCGGGATCTTCATTGCCGTGATCCAGCGCGGCCTCCCACTGGCGCAGGCGGCGTCGCAGTACACGATCCTCACCGTGGGCGAGGGGCTGGTGGCGCAGGTCCCCGCGCTGATCGTCTCCACCGCCGCCGGCATCATGGTGACGCGCGCCTCCGGGCAGGTGCGCATGGGAACCCAGGTCGCGTCGCAGCTGGCGGCGTATCCGCGCGCGATGCTGGTCGCGGCCGGCGTGCTCACGACCTTCGGCCTCATTCCCGGGCTGCCCAAGCTCCCGTTCCTGGCGTTAGGCGGCGTGCTCTTCTTCCTCTCCCGCGCGGCGACGACGGCCGAGGAGAAGCGCGAAGCGGCGCGCCAGGCCGCCAGCGAGGAACAGGAACGCCCGGCAGAGAAGCCGGCCGATCCCATGCGCGACCTCCTGCAGATCGACCCGATCGAGCTGGAGGTCGGCTACGCGCTCATCCCGCTCGTCGACGAGCGCCAGGGGGGCGACCTCCTCGAGCGCATCCAGCTCCTGCGCAAGCAGGCGGCGCTGGAGGTCGGGATCCTGATCCCGCCCATCCGCGTGCGCGACAACTTGCAACTGCCGGCCAACGAGTACGTCATCAAGCTGCGCGGCGCCGAGATTGCCCGCGCGGAAGTCATGCCGCGCTTCCACCTCGCGCTCGACACGGGGTCGGTCATCCACGGCATCGAGGGGATCGAGACGATCGACCCGGCGTTCGGGCTCACCGCCCGCTGGATCGCCTCGTCGCGCCGCGTGGAAGCGGAATCGTTAGGCTACGTGGTCGTCGAACCCGCTGTCGTCATCGCCACGCACCTGATGGAGTCGCTCAAGGTCA
This sequence comes from Gemmatimonadaceae bacterium, assembly GCA_020852815.1. Taxonomy (NCBI): domain Bacteria; kingdom Pseudomonadati; phylum Gemmatimonadota; class Gemmatimonadia; order Gemmatimonadales; family Gemmatimonadaceae; species Gemmatimonadaceae bacterium. Next base: position 122,701 of record JADZAN010000014.1, read on the forward strand.
ACGCCGCCGAGCTGCTGGGGCGCCAGGACGTGCAGGAAATGGTCGAGACGCTCAAGAAGTCGCACCCGGCGCTGGTCGAGGAACTCATCCCCGCCAAGGTCTCGCTGGGGCTCCTCCACCGCGTCCTCCAGCGCCTGCTGCGCGAGCGCATCCCGATCCGCGACCTGGTCACGATCCTCGAGGCGCTGGGCGACGGCGTCGAGCAGACCAAGGACGCCGAAGTGCTCACCGAGCACGTGCGACGCTCGCTGTCCAACATCATCGCGCGCTCGTTCGCCGACGCCTCCGGCGCCGTGAGCGGGATCACGATCGGTGCGCGCCTCGAGGCGTCGCTCATGGGACTCTTCTCGCCGCGCAACGCTCCGGCCGGCCTGGCGCCGCTCACACCGGACCTCCTGGCCGACCTGCTGCGCGAACTGAACTTCCTCGCCACCACGCACGCCAGCGAGGGTCGCCTTCCGCCGCTCATCACCCCGCCGTCGCTCCGCGTGGGCGTGCGCCGACTGGTGGAACCGGTGCTGGCGACGCTCCCCGTGATCTCGCTCGCCGAGCTGCCTACAACCGTGAAGCTGAACTCCGTCGCCACCTGGGAGCTGAACCATGTTGCTTGAGACCTTCCACGGCACCGACCTGCGCCGCGTCTTCGACGACGCGCGGCGCGCCCTGGGCGACGACGTCCTCATCGTCCGCAGCGCGGTCAACCGCGACGGCGGCGTGACACGCGTGGAGGTGATCGCCGCGCGGCAGCAGGACCTGCAGTCGCTGCGCAAGCGCCTGGAACCGACGATGCCCAACCTCGATCGTCGCAGCAACGGGCGCCGCGCCCCGTACCTCGTTGCCCTCGTGGGCCCCACGGGGGCCGGCAAGACGACCGCGGCCGCCAAGCTCGCGCTGCATCGCGCCGTCTTCGGCGCCCGCAAGGTGGGGCTCATCACGCTCGACACGTATCGCGTGGGCGCGCTGGAGCAGATGCAACAGTACGCCGAGGTGATGAACCTCCCGCTCGAGGTGATCTACGACGCCCGCGAGGTCCCCGCCGCACTCAAGCGGCTCGACGATCGCGACGTGGTCATCATCGACACGCCGGGGCGCTCCCCGCGCGCCAGGGACGCCAACACGCAATGGCAGGCGCTGCTGCGCGTCATTGCGCCTGACGAGACACACCTGGTGGTCCCGGCCACGATGCGCCCCGATGCCGTCCCCGCCCTGATGGCGTCGATGGCACCGTGCCGCCTCACGCACGCGATCATCGCCAAGGTCGACGAGCTGCACGACGAGCGCGCCATTGCCGACGTCGCGGCGCGCGTCGACCTCCCCATCCGCTGGATCGCCGACGGACAGGCGGTCCCCGACGACCTGCATCCGTCGCGCGGCCGCATCCTCGGCGCGCTCGGCCTCGGGTCGCCGAACGCCTCGACGCGCGCCGCATGAGTGCCGTCATGACGCTCCTTTCCTCGTCGAACGCCGGACCGGGACGCGCGGGCAACAGCGCGCCGCCCACCGTCGTTGCCGTCGGCAGCGGCAAGGGAGGCGTAGGGACATCCACCGTGGCCGCACTCCTGGCCGCGACGATGGCCGAGGCCGGACAGCGCGTCCTGCTGATCGACGCCGGCCAGCGGCTGGGCGGGCTGCACCACCTGCTGGGGGTCGAACCCGCCGGCTCGTTAGGGCAGCTGCGCGGAGACCGCGAGCCGCAACACCTCCTGGTTCCGGTGGCGGACCGCCTGTCGCTCTTTGCCGCCAGCACCGACGAGGGCGCGTTGCGCCCCACCGAGCGCCGCCTCCTCATGCGGCGCGTGCTGTCGCTCTACGCCTCGTTCGACCTGGTCGTGGTCGATGCCGGATCGAGCGCCGAGTCGCTCGTCGCCGCCTGCGCCGACGGAGCGGCACGGCTGCTGGCCGTCACCGCCGGCGACCGCATCTCGCTCGTGGCAACGTATGCACTCGTCAAGCTCCTCCACGACCGCACCCCCGGCGTGCGCGTCGACATCGTGGCCAATCGCGTGGCCGACGATGCCGCCGACCGCCTGCACGAATACCTCAACGGCGCGGCCGTGCGCTTCCTCTCGCGCACCGTCCCGTTTGCCGGCGCCATCCCCGACGACCCCGACTTCGGCCACGCACTCGCGGCCGGGCTGGGGACCGCCGAAGCATCGTTAGGCTCCACCGCGGCCGACGCCGTCCGCACCATCGGCGAGCGAATCCTCGCCGAGGCCGCTGTTCCACCGACTTCGAACCACCGCCTCTTGCGCAAGGGTTGAGCTGATGGCAACCGATAACCTCTGGGGCTTGTTCGCCAAGGGCGATCAGGCGGCACGGGAGAAGCTCCTCACGGAGAACCTCAACCTCGTGCACCACGTCGCACGCCAGCTCTCCAAGGCGCTGGCAGCCCCGGCCGACTTCGACGAACTCGTCTCCTGCGGCACGATCGGGTTGATGAATGCGCTCGATGCCTTCGAGCCGCACCGCGGGCTCGCCTTCTCCACCTTCGCCGTCCCGCGCATCCGCGGTGCGATCCTCGACGAGCTGCGCCGTCAGGATCACGTCCCGCGCTCGATCCGCCGCAAGACGCGCGAGATCGCCCACGCGCGCGAGACGCTCACCCGCATCTTCGGTCGCCCGGCCACCGACAAGGAAGTCGCCGAGCAACTCGGCCTCGACCTCGACACGCTGTGGCGCTGGCAGGCCGACACCGAGAGCGCCGTGCAGATCTCGCTGGACCAGTCGGCCACGGAGCACGACGGGCAACCGTGCCTCCCGCCGGAAGCGCTTGCGCACGAGTCGGACAACACGATCGAGGACGACATCAACCGCGAGCAGGAGAAGGAGATCCTCAAGGCAGCGCTCAAGCGCCTCAAGGACCAGGAGCGGATCGTCCTCACGCTCTACTACTTCGAGGAACTGAAGCTGCACGAGATCGCCGACGTGCTCGACCTCACCGAATCGCGTGTCTCGCAGATCCGCGCCAAGGCGCTCCAGCGCCTGCGCGGCGAACTCGCCCACTTTCGCACCCCGGCCTAACGATGCGCGCGATCCTCAACCTCGTGAACCTCATCACCAGCGACACGCTCACGCTGGTGGCCACCGGCGCGCTCGCGCTGGCGGTGATCGCCCTCCTCGTCCTCATCGCCTGGCCCACGCGCCCCGCCTCGCCGATGTCGACCGCGCGCTCGCCGCGCTCGGCCGAGGCGCGCGCCCTCGTGGCGTCGGGCACACCGGCACTGGAAGTGGCGCGCCGCACCGGGCTCTCGCGCGACGCCTTGGCCCTCATGATGGGAATGACGTCGTCCTCCGCCCGGCAGAAAGCGCCCACGTCGGCACCCTTTTCCCTGTTCCAGCGCCTGCGCCGCGCCGACCGCTCGGCTGCGATTAGCCAGCAAGTGACGGTGTAGCAACGAGTTGGGCGAACGGCAACCCGGGCGCGGGCGCGGGCATATCGGTTGCCTTTTCATGCGGAAGACCCTCGCCCCGAGCGCCCCGCATGAAGACAGACGGAATTGCCAGCGCCGCCTACGCCCTCCGCTACTGGGAGCGGCGCCAGGAGGTGACATCCAATAACCTGGCCAACGTCAACACGACCGGCTTCAAGGGCGAGCGCGTCTTTGCCCGCCTGGTCGCCGAAGGGCTCCCGGTGGCCGAGGCCGCGACCGACTTCACCGAGGGGACCTTCACCCCGACCGGGAATCCGCTCGACCTCGCACAGCGCGGCAACAACTATTTCGTGGTCAACACCGCCAACGGCGAGCGCTGGACGCGCGGCGGCTCCTGCGGCGTCGATCCGCAGGGCTTCCTCGTCGACCAGGACGGCAACCAGCTGTTAGGCGAGAGGGGACCCATCAAGGCCGCGGGAAAGAACGTCGAGATCGATCGCAGCGGCTGGGTTGTCGTCGACCGCGTCCGCGTCGACCGCCTCCGCGTCGAGGCACCGGCCGCCGGCGCCGTGCTCCAGCACGAGGGCGGGATGCACTTCGTCCCCGACGCCGGCCGCGCCAACGTCGCCTACGAGGCCCGCGACATCCGTCAGGGGCAACTCGAGGGGAGCAACACCAACACCCTCGGCTCCCTGGTCGACCTGATCACGATCCAGCGCCACTTCGCCGACGCGCAGAAGGTGCTGAGCACCCTCGACGGCATTCGCGGCACCATCGCGAACGACCTCTCGAAGGTCCCCGCCTAACGCTCGTCAGCCACCGTCGCCCTCTCGTCTTCTCGTCCTCTCGTCTTCTCGTCTTCTGCCCCCATGAATCCTGCCCTTCGCACCTCCGCCACCGGCATGATGGCCCAGCAGCTCCGCACGGAGGTCATCGCCAACAACCTGGCGAACGTGAACACCACGGGTTTCAAGCGCTCGCGAGCGTCGTTCGAGGACCTGCTGTACCAGACCGTGCAGGGTTCGGCGGTGGTCGGCAACCCCGACACCAACACGATCCCCGCCGTGCAGGTCGGACGCGGGACGCGCCTCGCCGCCGTGCAGCGCCTGCACTCGCAGGGGCCGGTCGAGCAGACGCAACGCTCGCTCGACCTCGCCATCGAGGGCGAAGGCTTCTTCCAGGTGCAACTCCCCAACGGGACGCTGGCCTACACGCGTGACGGCTCCTTCGGGATCTCCGACACGGGGACGCTGATCACCTCCAACGGCTACGCCGTCGTCCCCGGGATCAAGATCCCCACCGACGCCACGGAGATCACCATCTCCTCCAACGGCAAGGTGTCGGTGTCGCAGAGCGCCACGCAGGTGGACAAGACGGAACTCGGCCAGCTCGAGCTCGCGCGCTTCATGAACCCGTCGGGGCTGCAGGCGTTAGGCGAGAACCTCTACTCCGAGACGCCGGCCTCCGGGCAACCCACCGTCGGCTTCGCGAGCGACGAGGGGATGGGACGGATCCTCCAGGGATACCTCGAAGGGAGCAACGTCGAGATCGTGCAGGAGATGGTCGACATGATCACCTCGATGCGCGCCTACGAGATCAACTCCAAGGCGATCAAGAACGCCGAGGACATGATGTCCACCGCCAACAACATGATCCGCTGATGCTGCACGCCGCGCACGCCGCGCACGCCATGTCACGCGTGGTCCGCCCCGCCCTTCGCGCCCTGCTCCTCCCGGTGGCCATGGTCGCCGGGCGGTCGCTGCCGGCGCAGGAGCGTGGCGCCAGCGTCGTCGTGGCGTCGCCACTTGCCGCCACGACGGAGGCGCTCGTCGCCACGCGTCGCCTGGTGCGCGGCACCGTGCTCAAGGCATCGGACATCGCGCGCACGCGCGTCCGCGCGCGTCTGGACGCCAACGGGCACGCGCGCGCCGAGTCGCTCGACGTGACCCCGGGGTGGATCGCGCGCCGCGTGATCCAGCCGGGCGAGGTGCTGCGCGCCCCGGCCGTGGCGCCCGCCCCACTCGTTGCCGCCGGGCAGGCGGTTCGCTTCACCTATCAACAGGACGGACTCGAGTTGTCGCTCGACGGCGTGGCCCCCGTGGCCGGCGCGTTAGGCGACACGATTCCCGTCCGGCTCGGCGCCCGGCGCCTCCTGTCCGGCATCGTCGCCGGCCCGGCGCTCGTCGTGGCCATTGACCTCTCGAGGACTCCATGATCCACCATTGCGACATCGTGGCCACGCCGCGCCGGGTCACGATCATCCCCGCCGTCCCGTCCGTGCCCGCCGAACCGGCGGCGCGCACGCGTCGTGCCTTCCTCGGTGCGCTCTCCGCCCTGGCCCTCCTGCTCACCCTGGCCGCCGCCTCGTTAGGCGCCCAGGCGCCGCGCCCCGCGACCGGTGACAGCGCCAGGGCCAAGGCGCCGGTCCGCAACATCTCGTGGACGTCCAACCGGCGCTCATTCCTCGTGGGTGACATCATCCGCGTCGTCGTCGACGAGCGCGCCATTGCCGGCGCGTCCAAGGACAACAGCAACGCCGCCTCGCGCAACCGCACGCTCGATGTCGGCATCAACCCGCCGCAGATGGGGACCAGCGGCTCAGGGCTCGGCGCCATCGATGGCTCCATGCAAGCGGGCGACGGGAGCAGCTCGCAGCAGCGCGGCAACGCCACCCGCGGCACGCAGTACAACGCCGAGATCCCGGTACGCGTCGTCGCCGTCACGCCGGAAGGGCTCCTCCAGGTGAGGGGTTCCAAGCTCATCGACGTCGACAAGAACAAGCAGACGCTGACGCTGAGCGGCTTCATCAGCCCCATCGACGTCAACTCGCGCGACGTGGTCGGCTCCGACGTCATTGCCGACATGCAGCTCGCCTACGCCTCGAAGGGTTCGCTCGGCAAGCCCAAGAGCGGCATCATCACCAGGATCGTCGGCCTCCTCTGGCCCTGACCGCCATGCCACGCCACATCCGCAGCACCCTCGTCAGCTGCATCGCCGTCAGCTGCACCCTCGTCGCCGCCGTCGGGCTCACCGCCCGGGCGGCGTTCGCGCAGGGAGTCCCCATTCGCGACCTGGTCATCGACGACCAGGGGGTCCCCGTGCGCCTGGTCGGCTACGGCCTCGTGACCGGGTTGAGCGGGACGGGCGACAACACCAACAGCGGGCGTACCGGGCAACAGACGGTGCAATCGGTGGCCAACCTGCTGCGCCGCTTTGACGTCGTTGTCCCCGCCGAACTCCTGCGCACGCGCAACGTGGCCGCGGTCCTCGTGACCGCCGAGGTGTCGCCCTACCTGCGCCCCGGCGGGCGCTTCGAGGTGCAGGTTGCCTCGGTCGGCGACGCGCGCTCGCTTCGCGGCGGCGTCCTCTGGATGACCCCCCTCATTTCCGACGTGGGGGGAAAGCCGCTCGGCACCGCGCAGGGGCAACTCTATGTCGACGAGCAGGACATGGTGCGGCGCCGCGTTGGCTTCAGCGCCGCCAGCGGGCGCATCGCCGCCGGCGGGCTCCTCGAAGTCGACCTCCCCCGCCCGCAGTTCGCCGCGTCGACGCGCCTCATCCTGCGCGAGCCCGACATCGGCGTCGCCGCGCGCATCGCGGCCGTCGTGGACTCAGTCGTGGGGCAAGGGACGGCGAAGGTCGAGGACCCCGGCGCCATTGCCCTCACTCCCAAGGACTCGCTCGGAGGGGGGCCGGCCGCCGCGCTGGCCCGGATCCGCGACCTCAAGGTCGAGGTGGCGCGCGTGGCGCGAATCGTCATCGACCAGCGGCAGGGAACCGTCGTGGCGGGGGGCGACCTGACGCTCGGCCCCGGCGTAGTCAGCATTCAGGGGCTCACGCTCTCGATTGGACCTGCACCTGCCGATACTGCCCAGCAGGGATCGCGCAGCCAGGTCCGGGTGCCTACCGGGGCCACGGTCCAGCAACTGGCCGCCGCGCTCTCCGCAGTCCGAACGCCGCCGTACCAGGTGGCGCAGATCTTCGAGGCGCTCAAGCAGGTCGGGGCCATTTCCGCAGAGGTCGTCGCGCGGTGACGTACATCAACGCAGGGCACACGGGACTCGCGAACGGCGCCACGCGCCCGGCGACTGGCACCAGCCGGTCGCCGGCGGGCGTTGCGCCTGGCGGGGCCGCCGACGAGCGCGAGGCCAGGCTGCGCCAGGTCGCCGGGCAGCTCCAGGGCGTCTTCGTGGAGCAGCTCTTCAAGGCGATGCGCGAGACTGTTCCCACCGATGGCATCACCAGCGGTGGCTCCGGTGAGCAGATGTTTGCCGGGATGCTCGACCAGCACCTCGCCAACGCCGTCCCGTCGCAGTGGTCGCACGGCATCGGCGAGTCGCTCATGCGCCAGCTTCGCGCGCGCACGACGACGCCCGCCACCACCGCGACGGAGGCCGTCAAGTGATCTCCCCATCCGTGCAGCCCTCACGCGCCATGGTGCAGATTGCCCCGTCCCAGTGGCCACCGCTCGTCCACAACCTGTCCGACGCGCTGGCCTCCGAGCGTCGCCTCATCGACGAGCTGATCCTCATCATGAAGCAGCAGCGCGAGGCCGTCGCCGCCGACAATCTGCAAGGGGTCGACGACTCGGTCTTCGCGGTGCAGCGCGTCCTCCTCACGCTGAGCGAGGCGCGCAAGCGTCGTCGTGCCCTCAACGCGCGCCTCGGACACGCCGAGGACATCCCGCTCAAGGACCTGCTCGAGGCGATGGGACCGTACGCCACCGACGACCTGCACGCCTCACGCGAGGCGTTGCAACTGTCGGCGCGCAACCTGGCCCGCGAGGTGTCGACCAACCGCCAGGTGCTGCGCGAGGCACTCACCTCCGGCGAGGAACTCGTCCGTACCCTCGCCGGCGTCGCGCCGACGCGTCCCGGCTACGGCGACGCGCCCGGCGCGGGCGATCCCGCGCGCGCCTCCTACATCGTCAACCGGCGGGCCTGACCATGCCGGGCATCGGAAGCATCCTCAGCATCGCGCGCTCGGCGCTGGCCGCCCACCAGGTGGCCATGCAGACCACGTCGCAGAACGTCGCCAACGCAGACACCGAGGGCTACTCGCGCCAGCGCGCCGAGTTGAGCACCTCGTATCCGCAGAAGTTCCCCTTCTTCACGGTGGGAACCGGCGTCCAGGTGAACGGGATCGTGCGCATGCGCGACCAACTCCTCGATGCCAGTTTCCGCCGTGAGGTTGCCAGCCGCGATGGCTTCAACGTTCGCTCCGAACTCCTGGGCGAGATCGAGTCCATTACCGGCGAACCGTCGGACACCGGGCTAGCGAACACGCTCGACGAGTTCTGGAACTCGTGGAACGACCTGGCCAACACGCCGGGCAACGCCACCGCCCAGAGCGTCGTGCGCCAGCGCGGGGCGCAGGTGGCCTACACGCTGAATACCTACGCCTCGCGAATCGACGACGTCGCGAACCGCACGCGCGACAACCTCACCACCATGGTGGGCGAGCTCAATACGCTCACCGGTCAGGTGGCGACGCTCAATCGCCAGATCAAGTCGATGGAGGTCACCGGGGAGGAGGCGCCCGACCTGCGCGACGCGCGCGACCGACTCGCCGACCAGCTCGCGCAGATGGCGGGTGTGCGCACGGAGATGCAGGCCGACGGGACGATGGGGATCTACCTCGGCTCCATGATGCTCGTGGATGCCACCAATGCCCGGGCGCTCGACGTGCGCATCTCGGGGAACGCGACGAGCGTTGGCTTCGTGGGCGACCCGGAGCCGGCGCAGGTGGTGGGCGGGAAGGCGGGGCAGATGATGGCCTTCCTCAACACCGACATCCCGACGGTGAAGAGTGAGCTCGACAGCCTGGCGCGCGGCCTCGTGAACGGCGTCAACGAGTTGCACGCCTCGGGCTGGACCGCGGCCGGCGACGCGTTAGGCAATGCCAACTGGGTGGCGGCCAACGGGCCCACCGGCTCGCGGGTGAACTTCTTCGACGCCGCCTTCACCACCGCCGGGGAAATCCGCCTGTCGGCGGAGGTGACGGCCAACGCCCAGGTCATCGCCTCGGGCGACGTGCAGAACGCGCCCGGCAACAACACGCTGGCCCTTGCCCTTGGCGCGCTTCGCGACGACCAGGGGATGGCGGCGCTGCAGGCCCGCATGGGGGCGAACTTCGCCACCCAGATCGGCTTCCAGACCGGCCAGAGCTTCGGCGATCACTACAACCTCACGATCACGAACCTCGGCGTGAAGTCGGCCGACACCACGCGGCAGTTCGAGATCTACGACACGCTGACCCAACAGACCGAGAACCGCCGCGCCTCGGTGTCCGGCGTCTCGATCGACGAGGAACTCACGCTGATGTTGCGGCACCAGCAGGCCTACACGGCGGCGTCTCGCCTCGTGACAGCGGCCGACGAGATGGCGCAGACCATTCTCAACATGGTCTGAGCCATGCTCATCCTGTCTCGACGCGCCGGCGACGCCATCATCATCGAAGGAGGGATCCGCATCGTGGTCCTTGCCTCCGATCGCCGTGGCGTGCGCCTTGGCATCGAGGCACCTCCGCACGTCTCCATCGTGCGTGAGGAGATCGTCACGCAGATCGCCGACGAGAACCGCCGCGCCAACGTTGGCGCCGAGGCCGCGGCCCTGGTTGGCGGCGTCGCCGCCAAGGCCGAGTAACCCGCCAGCCGCAATATCGTGTTCCAGATCATCGGTCTCGTCGTCGTCCTGGGCAGCGTCATCGCCGGCTACACCATGCACCATGGGAAGCTGGGGGTGTTGTGGCAGCCGACGGAGTTCATCATCATCGGCGGCGCCGGGCTGGGATCGTTCATCATGGCGAACCCACCCAGCGTGCTGAAGGCGTCGCTGGCGGCCGCCATCGGCCTCCTCAAGCCCACCCCGTTCAACAAGAAGTCGTACGGGGAACTGCTGCAGGTGCTCTACGAGGTCTTCCAGACGGCGCGCAAGGACGGCCTCATCGCCCTCGAGGCGCACATCGAGGACCCCGCGAAGTCGACCATCTTCAGCAAGTACCCCGGCTTCAGTCACCACCATCACGCGGTCGTCTTCCTCTGTGACACGCTCAAGGTGCTGCTGACGGGCGCGGTGGAAGACCATCACCTGGCCGACATCCTCGACCTCGACCTCGAGCGCATGCACGAGGAGGAGCACCAGGTCCCGAACGCCATCACGACGGTGTCGGACGCCATGCCGGGCTTCGGGATCGTCGCCGCCGTGCTGGGCGTCGTCATCACGATGGGCTCGATTGGCGGTGCCGCCTCGGAGATTGGCGAGAAGGTCGCGGCCGCGCTGGTCGGGACGTTCCTCGGCATTCTCCTCTCGTATGGCATGATCGGGCCGTTCGCCAAGGCCATCGAGGTGCGCCAGCGCGGCGAGGGGCAGTACATGTCGTGCATCCGCACCGCGCTCCTGTCGTTCGCGCGCGGCGACGCGCCGATGACGTGCGTGGAGTTTGCACGGCGCAACATCGAGCCCACCGATCGTCCCAGCTTCGCCGAGCTCGAGGCACTGACTCGCAAGAAGGCAGCCTGACGTGGCCAAGGGCGGCGGCAAGGTCGTCATCGTCAAGAAGATCAAGAAGGGCGGGCACGGCCATCATGGCGGGTCATGGAAGGTCGCCTACGCCGACTTCGTGACGGCGATGATGGCCTTCTTCATGGTGATGTGGATCCTGGGGATGGACGAGCAGACCAAGAAGGCCATCGAGGGATACTTCTCATCGCCCGTGGGGTTCAAGAAGGGCTACTCGTCAGGCTCGTCGCCGCTGTCGTCGGGGAGTTCGCCCGCAGCGGTCAAGCGCGAGGCCGTGCAGATCGCCCTCCGACAGCTGCAAGCCAAGCGCTTCGAGGCCGTGCAGGCGCACCTGCGGGGGAGCATGGACTCCATCGCGGCCATCGGGAAGCTGCGCGCCAAGGTGGAAATCACCGTCACGCGCAACGGGCTCCGCGTCGAGCTGATCGAGGACGAGTCGGGCGACACCTTCTTCCCCATCTCCTCGCCGGTCATGACCGAAATGGGGCACGTGGCGCTCGAGGCCATTGCCGGCGAGCTGAAGGGGCTCGAGAACCCGATCGTCATCGAGGGGCACACCGACGCCGCGCGGTACGCCAACAAGGCCTACACCAACTGGGAACTGTCGGCCGACCGCGCCAACGCCGCGCGGCGCATCCTCGAGGGATACGGCCTCGACCCGACGCGCATCACCGAGGTCACCGGACTCGCCGACCGGCAGCTCAAGTATCCCAACGAACCCCTCAATCCGTCCAACCGGCGGATCTCGATCCTCCTCCCCTTCCTCGATCCGCCGTCGACCCCGACGGTGGACCAGCTGCAAGAACGCATCGAGGAGAAGCAGACCAAGCAGTCGTAGCAGCAACGATGGTCGACGAAAGCGGGGGGCGCCTGTCGCGGCGCCCCCCGCTTCCTTTCGTGCCGGCTGTCGTCGGATGCCGAGCTACGCGGCCTGCTCGATGCGCTCGCGCGTCCAGCGCACCGCGTCGAGATACAGCTGGCCCAGCAGCGCAGCATCGATCCCCATCGTGTCGCTCTCCGCCGCCACCACCGCCCACGCCCCGCGTTCGTACGCCTCGACCAGCGCCAGCGTCGGCGCATAGGGACCGCTGCGCACCAGGAGGGCGCGACGCACCTCGTCGGCCAGGTCGATCAGGTGCAACAGCTCCTGGAGCGGGACCTTGAGGATGGCGTCGAGCAGTGAGAAGAGCCCCACCATGAACAGCGCTTCGGCCGTGCGGCGGTCGCGCGCCAGGAGCGCCACCGTTTCGCAGAACCGTGCGCGCTGGATCGCCAGGCGCACCAGTTCCGCATCCGTCCCCCCCTTCCCCGCCACCGACGTCACGAGGAGGAGCGAGAGCCACTTGTGCAGCTCGGCGCGCCCGACCATCCGCACCGCATGCCGGATCGACTCGATCCCGCGTCCGCCCATCGACGCCGAGTTCACCGTGCGCAGCAGCTTGTACGTCAGCGACACGTCACCACGGAAGGCCTCCTCCAGCGCGGCGTCCGTCGTGTCCGGGTCGCGCAGGAGGTTCATCAGGCGGAGGATCGTCAGCTGCCCCGCGGTGAGGTCGCGGCGCGCCAGCGTTTCCGGCTTGCTGAAGTAGTAGCCCTGGAACAGGCCGTAGCCTAACGCCATGCAGGTGCCGTGGACGGCCGGCGTCTCCACGCGCTCGGCGAGGATGATCCCCCCGTACGGCGCCACGCGCTGGTAGGCCGCCTGCAGTTCGGCGTCGCCCTTGTTGAGGACATCGAGCTTGACGATCTTCGCCAGCCGCAACATGGGATCGAAGGCGGGGGTGTACTCGAAATCATCGAGCGCCATCGTGTAGCCCGCCCCCACCAGGGCGTGGCACGCGTCCACCACCTCGGGATCGGGCGTCACCGTCTCCAGCAGCTCGATGACCACCGTCGACGGATCGAAGAGCTGATACGTCCCCTGCACCAGCATGTCGCGCGTGAAGTTGAGGAAGGCGCGGTGCCCCCCCGTCATGCGATCGAGTCCGATGTTGAGGAAGGCGTGGACCAGGACCTCCGATGCCATCACGTTGGCCGTGATGCCGTCGGCGGTGGTGTGCGCACCCGTGCGACGGTACAGCAGCTCGTACGCGTACAGTTCGCCGCCCCGGTCGAAGATGGGCTGCCGTGCGACGAAGACATCGACCAGCGATTCACCGCTGTCGGCGTCAGGCGCCTGCGGGGACGCGGGCGCGTGAGGGGGCACGGAAGGGGGCGCTGTCGGGCGCGCGGGCGTGGTGGTGATCGTCACGGGAGAGGAGGCAAGGCGTGAGACGTCCTTCACCAGTATCGACCGGATGCGGCCTCGACTTGTCTAGCCTCTGGGCGAGCGTTAGCCTTCCCCTTCCCCCCGGGGCCAGGCTCCGGGGCGCGCGCGAGTAGCTCAGCTGGATAGAGCGTCGGCCTCCGGAGCCGAAGGTCGTGGGTTCGAATCCCGCCTCGCGCACTACCATCGCAGCTGACTGTTCCGGGCGCGCTTAGCGCGTTCGAGAGAGCGACGTCAGCCATGTCACGAGCGGTGGTTCGGAGCGCGAACTCGATCGGATCCGCGGCGTTGTTCTTGCTGCCTCGACTCGCCGGCGCGACCGTGATTCTCGTCTCGGCGGCTCGTCCCCGCGCTAACTCGCGCCACGAGTCCGTTACAGTCAGGCATTGTTGAACGCCTCTGCTCGCCTTGCCGCGCCTTCCGGCGCTACATACTTTCGCGTTCAAGCGACCGGATAGCTCAGCGGTTCGAACACTCGCGTCCTCCCCCCACCTCGCGTGGACATCGTCGAACTCAAAAGGAAGTCGGTCGCCGAGCTCCTCGAGCTCGCGACCGACCTGAGCCTGCAGGAGACCTCCGGGCTCCGGAAGCAGGACCTGATCTTCCGAATCGAGCAGCGCCTGCTGGATCAGCAGGTCGTGCTGCGCGGTGAGGGGGTGCTCGAGATTCTCGCGGAGGGCTACGGCTTCCTGCGCAGCCAGGACTGGAGCTACCTCCACGGTCCCGACGACATCTACGTCTCGCCGTCGCAGATCAAGCGCTTCGACCTCCGCACGGGTGACACGATTCGCGGCGAGGTCCGCCCCCCCAAGCAGTGGGAGCGGTACCTCGCGCTGCTCAAGGTCGATCTCATCAACGGCGGCGAGCCCGACCCCTCGTCGCCGCGACTCATCTTCGACAACCTCCGTCCGCGCTACCCCGACCAGCGGTTGCGCCTGGAGAACGGCGATGTGTCGATGCGGGTGGTGGACCTGATCGCCCCCATCGGCAAGGGACAGCGCGGCCTCATCGTCGCCCCGCCCCGCGCCGGCAAGACGATCCTCCTCCAGAAGATGGCGAACGCCATCGCCGACAATCACCCCGAGGTCTCGCTCATCGTCCTCCTCATCGATGAGCGCCCCGAGGAAGTGACCGACTTCCACGAGTCGGTGCCCAAGGCGGAGGTCATCAGTTCCACCTTTGACGAGCCACCCGACCGTCACGTGCAAGTGGCGGAGATGGTGATCGAGAAGGCCAAGCGCCTCGTGGAGAGCGGACGCGATGTCGTGATCCTTCTCGACTCCATCACACGGCTGGCGCGCGCGCATAACGCGGTCATCCCGCAGTCCGGGAAGATCCTCTCCGGCGGCCTCGATGCTTCGGCCATGCAGAAGCCCAAGCGCTTCTTCGGCTCGGCGCGCAAGATCGACGACGGCGGGTCGCTGACCATCATTGCCACAGCGCTGGTGGAAACCGGGTCGCGCATGGACGAGGTGATCTTCGAGGAGTTCAAGGGGACCGGCAACATGGAGTTGGTCCTGAGCCGTGAGATCGCCAACCGCCGCGTCTTCCCCGCCATCGATATCAACAAGTCGGGGACGCGCCGCGAGGAACTCCTCCTGGACCGGGAGGAGATGAACCGCGTGTACCTCCTGCGCACCTTCCTGGGCGACATGCCTCCCGACGACGGGATCTCCTTCCTGCTGAAGCAACTCGTGCGATCGAAGACGAATCGCGAGTTCTTCCAGCAGATGGCGCAGGGGTAAGGGACGACGTCGCCGTCATCACCGGGCACTGCCGAACCTGGACGCTTGCTCGCCGTTGACTACGGGGAACGGCGCGTGGGGCTGGCGGTGAGCGATCCCACGCAGACCATCGCCTCGCCGGCGGGCTTCATCCTGCGCCGTATCGGCAAGCGCCCGCCCATCGCCGAGATCATTCGGCGGGCGAGCGAGCACGAGGCGACAGGCTTCGTGCTGGGGCTGCCGCTGGACAGCGACGGCGAGGAGACCGAGCGTTCGCGCGAGGTGCGTCACATTGCCGCCGAGTTGGAGAAGCGCACCGGCCTCCCGGTGCGGCTCATCGACGAGCGGTTTTCGTCTGCGGCCGCGCTGCGCGCCATTCGCGAGATGGGCGGGTCCACGCGCGGCCGGAAGGGCGACGTGGACGCCATGGCGGCGGCGATCCTGTTGCAGCAGGCGCTGGGGATGGGCAGCGTGGGTCCGATGCTGGAGAACGGGTACGGAGCGAGTGGAAATGATGACGGAGGGGGTGCCGGTGCGCGTTAGGTTGAGATCGGGGGGGGCCCCCCGCGCCGCCGTTGCACGAGCCGCCGCTGCACGAGGGGCCGCTACACGAGCCGCGGTTGCACGCGCCGCCGCTACACGCGCCGCCGCTACACGCGCCGCCGCTACACGCGCCGCCGCTACACGAGCCGCGGTTGCACGCGCCGCCGGTGCACGCGCCGCCGGTGCACGCGCCGCCGGTGCACGCGCCGCCGCTGCAGAGGGCGGAATTGCATCTGGCGGCATGCCTCGCCACACGCGCGGCGCGGTCGCCATGGCGGCACTCGCCCTCTCGCTGCTGCTCTCCGGATGCGGAGACGATGTGCCTCGGCGCGTCGTCATCCCTCCCGGCTCGTCGTTCCGAGTCGCGGCCGACTCGCTGGCGCAGCGAGGGGTGATCGCCTTCCCGCGCGCCTTCCGCATGTACGCCAGTTGGAGTAAGCGCGATCGCTCGATTCGCGCGGGGACGTACGAGTTTCGCAGCAACCAGGGGTGGGGCGAGATCCTCGACGCGCTCGCGGCGGGCAAGGGACTGGTGCACACCTTCACCATCCCCGAAGGGTACGCCCTCTCGTCGATCATCCCCGTCATCGCACGGTCGCTCGAGGTCCCGCCGGAGTCGGTCGAGGTGGCGACGCGCGACACCGCGCTGCGTCATCGCCTCGACATCCCGACGCCGACGCTCGAGGGGTATCTCTTTCCCGACACCTACACATTCCCGCCAGGCGCAACCGCACGCGACGCGGTGACGGCAATGGTGGAGCGGTTCGAGCGAGTGTGGAAGCCGGCGTGGGATTCGGCGGCCAGGGCGATGGCCTTCTCGCGCCACGACGTGATGGCGCTGGCCGCGATCATCGAGAAGGAGGCGCGGCTCCCTGAGGAGCGCCCCGTGATCTCGGCGGTGTACCACAATCGGCTCAGGATCGGGATGCGGCTGCAAGCCGACCCCACGGTGCAGTACGCGTTAGGGCGCCACGTGGAGCGCGTGCTGTACAAGGACCTCGAGATCGACTCGAAGTACAACACGTACAAGTACGCGGGACTTCCTCCCGGGCCCATTGCCTCCCCCGGGGCCCCGAGCATCGAGGCCGCGGTCTTTCCGGCCAACGTCCCCTACCTGTACTTCGTCGCGCATCCGGACGGGCATCACGAATTCCGGACGACGTACGAGGAGCATGCCGCGGCGATACGCCAGGTGCGCGCGGGACGTCGCGCGGCGCAGGGGAAGGGGCGTTAGCGGGGGATCGCGCGTGTCCCGCCGAGACTCGGGACGCGCCGGTGGACGCCGGATGGAACGCGAGACGAGCGGTCTGCAGGGCGGAAATGCAACGCGGGCCGCATGGGGATCCATGCGGCCCGCGAAGGGGTGCCGGCGACGGCCTACTCTCCCGCGATCTCTCGATCGGAGTACCATCGGCGCTGTAGGGCTTAACGACCGTGTTCGGAATGGGAAC